>JAFARH010000165.1 GCA_019245555.1 Betaproteobacteria bacterium | reverse complement strand
GCCCTCTGCAACGCCAGGCAACATCCACGTCGTCTACCTCAAGAACGCGAACTCGACGGTGCTCGCCCGCACGCTGCTCGGCATTGCCGCGCCCGCGGAGACGAGCGGCTTCGGCACGACGCCGGGCCAGACGCCCCAGAGCCTCGGCTCCCGTCCGGTCGGCACCGCGGCGGCGCGCCCGATCACCGGCGCGCCCGCAACACCGCAGCCTGTATCCGGGCAGATCGCCGGCGCGCAGGTCCAGGCCGATCCGGCGACGAACACGCTGATCATCATCGCGCCCGACGCGGTCTACCGGAACCTGCGCTCGGTGATCGACAAGCTCGACATGCGCCGCGCGCAGGTCTTCATCGAGAGCCTGATCATCGAGGTGACGAGCGACCAGGCCGCCGAATGGGGCATCCAGTGGCAGGCGGGCCTCGGCAACCTGCAGGGCTCGGGCGGCACCGGTGGCCTCGCCGGCACGAATTTCGGCACGGCCGGCCAGAACATCCTCGGCGTCGCCGCGAATCCGGCGACCGTCGGCCATGGCCTCTCGATCGGCGTGGCGAAGGGCCAGATCACGCTGCCGGGCGTCGGCACGATCGCGAACCTGCAGTTCCTCGCGCGCGCGCTCGAATCGATGTCGAAGGTGAACATCCTCTCGACGCCGAACATCATGACGCTCGACAACGAGGAGGCGCGCATCATCGTCGGCCAGAACGTGCCCTTCGTCACCGGCCAGTATGTGACGCCCGCCTCGAGCGGCGCGGCGAGCGTGAATCCCTTCCAGACCGTCGAGCGGCGCGACGTCGGCCTCACGCTCCGCGTACGGCCGCAGATCAGCGAAAGCGGGACGGTGAAGCTCGTCATCTACCAGGAAGTCTCGAGCGTCCAGGACACGACGAATCCCGCCGGCATCATCACCAACATGCGCGCCATCGAGACGAACGTGCTGGTCGACGACGGCGCCATTATCGTGCTCGGCGGCCTCGTGCAGGACCAGGTGGATAGCACGCAGGAGAAGGTCCCCGTGCTCGGCGACATCCCGCTGATCGGCGGGCTCTTCCGCTATGAGAGCCGCCGCAACCAGAAGACGAACCTGATGGTGTTCTTGCGGCCGTTCATCGTGCGCGACGAGGACGCCGCGCGCAGCCTCGCCGTGGGCCGCTATGACGCCATGCGCAAGCTCCAGGAGCAGCCGGCCGTGCCGCCGAGCTCCGTCCTGCCCGACATGCCGTCGCCCGTCGCGCCGCCGGTGACGCCACAGGGCACCGAGAAGCAGTGATCCCCTTCGCCTTCGCCAAGGCGCATTCAGTCCTGCCCGCGGCGGAACGCGAAGGACGCGTGGTGCTGTGGGTGACGTCGTCGACGCCGCCGACGGCGATTGGCGAAGTGCGCCGCACGCTCGGCCGCGACATCGAGCCGACGCTCGTCCCGCAGGCGCAGTTCGACAGCGCGCTGCAGGCCGCATATTCGGAGCAGAAGAACGCCGCGGCGAGCATCGTCGACGAGGTGCAGGGCGAGGCCGAGCTGTCGCGCCTGATGCAGGACCTGCCCGAAGTGGAAGACCTGCTCGAAGCGCGTCACGACGCGCCGATCATCCGCATGCTGAACGCCCTCCTCTCGCAGGCAGTGGCCGAAGGCGCATCGGACGTGCACGTAGAAGCCTTCGAGAATACCTCCGTCGTTCGATACCGCGTCGACGGCGTGCTGCGCGACATCGTGCGGCCGCGCCGCGCGCTGCATGCCGCGCTCGTCTCGCGCATCAAGATCATGGCGAGCCTCGACATCGCCGAGAAACGACTGCCGCAGGACGGCCGGATCCTGCTTCGCCTCGGCGGCCGGCCGATCGACGTGCGCGTCTCGACGCTGCCCACCGGGCACGGCGAGCGCGTCGTGCTGCGGCTGCTCGACAAGGATCGCGGCAAGCTGCAGCCGGAAAGCCTCGGCATGTCGCCGCAGGTGCTCGCTTCGTTCGACAAGCTGGTGAAGCAGCCGCACGGCATCGTGCTCGTCACCGGCCCGACCGGCAGCGGCAAGAGCACCACGCTCTACGCGATGCTCTCGCGCCTCGACAGCGCGACGACCAACATCATGACGGTCGAGGATCCGATCGAATACGACCTGCCCGGCGTCGGCCAGACGCAGGTCAACGCGCGCATCGACATGACCTTTGCGCGAGCGCTGCGCGCGATCCTCCGCCAGGATCCCGACGTGATCATGATCGGCGAGATCCGCGACCAGGAAACCGCGCAGATCGCAGTGCAGGCTTCGCTCACCGGCCACCTGGTGCTGGCGACGCTCCACACGAATGACTCGGTCTCGGCGCTCACGCGGCTTCTCGACATGGGCATCGAGCCATTCCTCCTCTCCTCCTCGATCCTCGGCATCCTTGCGCAGCGCCTCGTGCGCAAGCTCTGCCCGGACTGCAAGGGCGCCGGCTGCCCGAAGTGCCTGAATAGCGGCTACTACGGCCGCACCGGCATCTACGAGCTCCTTGAAGTCGACGAGCCGACGCGCACCGCGATCCATGGGCGCGAGAGCGAGCAGAAGATCCGCGAGCTCGCCGCCAAGCGCGGCTTCAAGTCGCTGGCACAGGATGGCGAGCGCTGGGTCGCCGCCGGCGTCACCTCGGCCGAAGAGCTCCTGCGAGTCACGCGGGAGCGATAAGCGATGCCCTCGTTTCGCTTCGAGGCGGCCGACGCCTCCGGCCGCATCGAGAAGGGACTCGTCGAGGCCGACAGCGCCCCCGCCGCGCGTGCCGCGCTGCGCGCGAAAGGCCTGGTTCCTCTCGGCGTCGATGCAATCAGCGGTCAGAAAAAGACCGTCCTCCGCCGCCGGCGCTTCTCCGAAGCCGAGCTCTCGCTCGCCACGCGCCAGCTCTCGAGCCTCCTCGCCGCGGGGCTTCCAGTCGCGCAGGCGCTCGGCGCCGCGATCGAGCAAGCCGAGAACAAGGCGGTGCGCGAAGTGTTCGCCGCAGTGCGAAGCGACGTCTTTGCCGGTCACCGCCTTGCCGAAGCGCTGGCGCAGTTCCCGCGCGAATTTCCCGATGTCTACCGCGCGAGCGTTGCGGCCGGCGAGGATTCGGGCGAGCTCGCCGGTGTCATGGACCGGCTCGCAACGTACCTCGAAGAGCGGCTCGCATTGCGCAGCAAGGTGTTTGCGGCCTTCCTCTACCCGGCGGTCGTCACCGGCGTCGCGTTTGCCATCGTCGTCTTCCTGATGACCTACGTCGTGCCCCAGGTGGTGGAGGTCTTCGCCAACACGCGCCAGGCGCTTCCCTGGCCCACTCGCGTGCTGCTCGCCATCAGCTGGTTCACGCGCGTCGGCGGCATCTGGCTCGCGGCCGTCCTCGTCGGCGCCTTCTTCGCCGTACGGGCCTGGCTCAGGCTTCCCGGGCGGCGCCTCGTGGTCGATCGCTGGCTGCTCAGCCTGCCGCTCTTCGGACGCATCCTGCGCGGCGTGGATACGGCGCGCTTCGCATCAACGCTCGCCATCCTGACTGGCGCTGGTGTGCCGCTCCTCCGCGCGCTCGACGCCGCTCGCGCAACGCTCGCCAACATGGTCCTCGCCACGGCGGTCAGCGAAGTGATCGAAGCGGTGCGCGAAGGCCAGGGCCTCGCCACGGCGCTCGGCCGATCGAAAGTGTTCCCGCCGGTCTTGGTGCACCTCGCGGCGAGCGGCGAATCGACGGGCAAGCTCGACACCATGCTCGAGCGCGCCGCGGCCAACCTTTCGGTCGAAGCCGAGCGCCGCGCGCTCGCGCTCTCGACCCTGCTCGAACCGCTCCTCATCCTCGCCATGGGTGCCATCGTGCTCGGCATCGTCCTCGCGGTGCTGATGCCGATCATCGAAATAAACCAGCTCGTCCGCTAGTGCGGCACCTCGCTCTTCTTTTCGCGCTGTGCGCGGCGCCGATGGCGCGTGCCGATGACTGGGGCCTGAACGTCTATGGCGCCTCCTACCACTTCGACCGCGACAAGGCGAAGGCGATGGGCCTCACGCACGAAATCAATCCCGGCCTCGGCGTGCGCTGGCGGCGCGAGGCGAATGAGAGCTGGGATTACTTCGCCGACGCCGGCTTCTACCGCGACTCGAAAGCGAACGAAGCGGCCGTCACCGGCGCCGGCGGCTTGTGGCATGCCACCGATCACCTGCGGCTGGGTGCCGCCCTCGTGCTGCTGAAGAGCGACACCTACAACCACAACAAGGCATTCGTCGCGCCCCTCCCCGTCGCCGCCTACGACGGGCGCCGCGTGAGCTTCAACATGGTCTACATGCCGAAGTGGCAGGACATCAACAAAACCAACCAGGTCGGCTTCTGGCTGACTTTCTGGCTCCCCTGATAAGCTGACGTCGGGAGGAGCCATGCTCCGAATCGTTGGTCTTGCGGTTGCGCTCTTGACGGCGCCGGCCGTGGCGCAGAACTACAGCGGCACCTTCACGACGAAGAATGAGCAGGGCGGCACGGTCACGCTCGCGCTCAAGCAGGACGGCGCATCGAACGTCAAAGGCACGCTGACCGGCAACAACAACACCTTCCAGGTCGAAGCCAAGGCGACGCCGCAAGGGCTCATGGGGAAGGTGAGCGGTTCGCAGGGGCAGCTCTATCTCATGGCGCAGTTCGAGGGAGCCAACCTCACGGTGCTGCTCGCCGAGCCGATGGCGAA
>JAFARH010000446.1 GCA_019245555.1 Betaproteobacteria bacterium | reverse complement strand
AGCCCCATGCGCGCGTCGTCGAGGTCGACGAAGTGCGGTCCATCGTCCGTCCACAAGACATTGCCGACGTGGCAGTCGCCGTGCAGGCGGATTGCCGTGTGGCCACCTCCGAAGCAGCGGTCGACACCGGCGAGCGCCTGCTGCGTCACCGCTTTCCACGCTTCCAGGAGATCGCCGGGAATGAAGTTTGTACTCAGCAGAAACGCCCGCGCATCGTGGCCGAAGCTCTTGGGTGTCAATGCTTCCCGCTGCCTGAACGGATGAGTCGCGCCCACGGCGTGAATGCGACCGATAAAACGCCCGATCCACTCGAGAGTCTTTTCGTCGCCGAGCTCGGGCGTGCGGCCGCCACGGCGCGGATAGATGGCGATACGGAAATCCGCAAAGCGCAGCGAATGCACCGGCGCGACAACCGGGATCTCGCGCTCGGCAAGCTCGTGTGCAAAGGCATGCTCCTCATCGATCTGCGCATCGCTCCAGCGGTTGGGGCGATAGAACTTTGCGACTACAACCGCGCCGTCCTCGAGCCAGACTTGGTAGACGCGGTTCTCGTAGCTGTTGAGGCTGAGGAGCCGGCCATCCGGACGCAGGTTCGCCGCGGCGACGCCGTCGAGGACGAGGTCGGGCGTAAGGCGGGCGTAGGGGTGCGAGTCCACGGTTAGAATTCTGCGCCATGGACGACGCAGTCGAGATCGACGACCTCTATTTTTCGTACGGCGATCTGGAGATCTTCCGTGGCCTGTCGCTGCGCATCCCGCGCGGCAAGGTGGTCGCGATCCTCGGCGCGAGCGGCTCGGGCAAGTCGACGCTGCTCAAGCTCATCGGCGCCCAGCTCTATCCGTCGAGTGGCACCGTGAGGGTTGCGGGCATGGACGTGCACCAGCTCGACTCCGACGACCTCTATCGCCTGCGGCTCGAGATGGGGATGATGTTCCAGAACTCGGGTCTCTTCACCGATTCGAACGTGTTCGACAACGTCGCGTTCCCGATCCGCGAGAACTTCGACCTGCCAGACGAGCTCGTCAGGAAGATCGTGCTGATGAAGCTGCACGCGGTGGGTTTGCGCGGCGCGCGCGACATGATGCCGAACGACCTCTCGGGCGGCATGGCGCGCCGAGTCGCGCTGGCGAGGGCAATCGCCACCGATCCCAAGCTCATGATGTACGACGAGCCTTTCGCCGGGCTCGATCCAATCTCGCTCAACCATGTCTGCCATCTGATCCGCGACATGAACGAAGCGCTCGCGCTCACATCGATCGTCGTGACCTACGACGTAAAGGAGGCCCTCGCAGTGGCCGACTACGCGTACGTCATCTCCGACGGCGCCGTGATCGGCAAGGGCACGCCGGACGAGATCCGCAACTCGCCCAGCGCCTATCTCAAGCAGTTCGTGAACGCGCAGCCCGACGGCCCGGTGCGCTTCCACTTTCCTGGGCCGGCGCTCGAAGACGACCTACGACTTAGCTCTCAAGGTCCTTCTTCACCGCGTTAAGGAAGCGGGCGGCTTCACCGCCGGTGGCGGCGCGATGGTCGAAGGTCAGCGATAGCGGCAGCACGCGATGCGCGGCGAGCGAGCCATCCTTTGCCACGACCGGCCGTTTCTCGATGCGTCCTGCGCCGAGGATCGCGACCTGCGGCGGCACGACCATCGGCGAGGCATAGCGGCCGCCGATCGCGCCGAAGTTGGAGAGCGTGATCGTCGCGCCGCGCAGCATCTCCGGCGAGAGCGTTCGCTCCCGGGCCTTTGCCACCAGTTGCTCGAGCTCGGCGGTGGCATTGGCGATCTTGTGCGCGTTGCGCAGCACCGGCACGAGCAAGCCGTCCGGCAGGTCGACCGCGATTCCCAGGTCGACTTCTTCGCGCACGGTACGCGCGTCCGACTTGGAGTCGTACCAAGCGTTGATGCCGGGTTCGGCTTTCGCTGCGACCGCGATTGCCCTGGCTAAGCGCGCCAGCGCTGAAGTCCCCTTCGGCCAGTGATCGACATCGGCATCGTCGATGACCGTGACCGCGGCGACTTCCTGGTGCGCAAGCGCCATGTTGCGCGCCATCGTCGCGCGCATGCCTTTTTGGGGGCCCTGCGGCGCGGCAAGGGGCGCACGCGCTGCGCGCTTCACATCTTCGGTGGTCGCCGTTCCGCCGGGACCGGTGGCGTCGACGGCGGCGAGATCGACATTCAGGCTGCGCGCCAGCGCGCGCACGGCGGGCGTAGCTTTCACCTCGGTGCGCTGAGCAGGTGCCGGTGCCTTCGCCGGCGCGGCTTTCTTCGTCGCGAGGTCGCCGACGATCGTGCCGGTGTCGGCAACCGCGCCTTCAAAACCGATCAGTGGAGCGCCGACGTGGATCTTGGTACCGGCATCGCCGAAGAGTTTCTCCACCTTGCCGGAAAAGGGCGCGGGCACTTCGACGATCGCCTTGTCGGTCTCCATCGAGACCATCGCCTGGTCGGCCTCGAGCGAGTCGCCGGGCTTCACGTGCCACTCGACGATCTCGGCTTCCTGCAGGCCCTCGCCAAGGTCGGGCAGGTTAAAGACCCGCACTACTGGTATTCCATGACTTTGCGCGCGGCGGCGATGATCCTCGCCGAGTCCGGCATGTACTTCTCTTCCAGCCGGAACATCGGCGTCACGGTATCGAAGGCCGTCACGCGCTCCACCGGCGCCAGCAGATTCAGCAGTGCTTGTTCAGAGATATTGGCGGAAATCTCCGATGCCAGCGAGCAGGTGCGCGGCGCCTCGGTGATCACGACGCAGCGCCCGGTCTTCTTCACCGACGCGAGAACGGTGTCGAAGTCGATGGGCTTGAGCGTCGCGAGGTCGATCACCTCGGCGAAGAGACCGTCGGCAGCAAGCTCATCGGCCGCCTCGAGCGCTTCGTGCAGCATTGCGCCCCAGGCGACGAACGTGACATCGGTGCCTTCGCGCACGACGAACGCCTTGTCGAGCGGAAGCGGCGCGCCGTCGTCGACTACTTCTTCCTTGAAGCGCCGGTATAAGCGCGACGGTTCCAGGAAAACCACCGGATCCGGATCTTGGATCGCGGCGAGCAACAGGCCGTAGGCCTTGGCCGGAGAGGACGGATACACGACGCGAATGCCTGGGATGTGCGCAAACATCGCTTCCGGACTTTCGGAGTGATGCTCGGGCGCGTGGATGCCGGCGCCGCACGGCGTGCGCAGCACCATCGGGCACGAGAGGCGTCCCTGGGTGCGGTGACGCAGGCGACCGGCGTGGTTCAGGATCTGGTCGATCGCGAGATAAGCGAAACCGGCGAACTGGATCTCGGCGACGGGTTTTAATCCTTCGGCGGCCATGCCGACCGCCATGCCGGCGATCAGTCCCTCGGCAAGCGGCGTATCGGCGACGCGCTCGCGCCCGAAGCGCTGCTGCAGTCCGGCAGTGGCGCGGAACACGCCGCCATTCAGGCCGACGTCTTCGCCGAGCACGACGACGCTTTCATCGTCCTGCATGGCGCGCGTCAGCGCGAGGTTGATGCCCTCAACCAGCGTGATGTTCGACATGGCTCTCCGCTTCTTCCGTCAGTTGCGTCACCTGGCCGATGTACTGCTTCGGCAGGCTCGCATAGAGATGCTCGAACATCTGCTCGGGTCCGGGCGGCGGTGTTTCGAGGTAGGCCTGCACCATCTTTTGCACGTGCACGGCCGCATCCTTGGCGAGCGCCTGTTCCTGCTCCTGCGCCCAGGCGCCTTTCGCGTGCAACCAGGTGCGAAGTCGGAGGATCGGTTCTTCTTTCCAGTGCTGTGCCACTTCTTCGGCGCTGCGATAGCGTGTCGCGTCGTCGGCGGTGGTGTGGTCGGAGAGGCGATAGGTCAGTGCTTCGACCAGGGTCGGGCCACCGCCGGTACGCGCTTTCTCGACCGCGCGGCCGACGCCGTCACGAACCGCGATCAAGTCGTTGCCGTCGACCTGCTCGCAGTCGATGCCGGCAGCGATCGCTTTTTGGGCAATGGTCTGCGCCTTCGTTTGCATGTGGCGCGGCACCGAGATGGCGTAGTGATTGTTCACGGCGACGATCACCAGCGGCAGCTGCCAGACGCCGGCGGCGTTCATCGCTTCATAGAAGTCGCCCTTGGAGGTGGCGCCGTCGCCGCACATGACAAGCGCCACTCGCGGTTCCTTGCGCAGCTTCATCGCATAGGCGACGCCGGCGGCATGCGGAAGCTGGGTGCCGATGGGGACGTTGAAGGGAAAGTCGCGAGGCGACTCGGGGAAGACGTTGCCGCGCTCGTCGCCGCCCCAGTAGAGGAGCGTGCGATGCGGCGAGACACCTCGAAGCATGAGGACGCCGCTCTCGCGATAACTCGGCAGGAGCACATCCTCCTTGTGGAGGACGCGCCCGATGCCCGCGTCGATCGCTTCCTTGCCTAGCGTGGAAGCGTAGGTGCCGATCTGCCCGGTGCGTTGCATGGCAACGGCCTTGGCGTCGAGCGCGCGCATGAAAACCATCGCGCGGTAATCGGGCACAAGCGCGCGGGGATCGGAGGCAAAAGAGGGGAGATCAGCGGCTTCCCGGCCATCCGGTAGGAGGTACCGAGTAAACCGTATCTCGAATGAGGCAGCGACGGTCATCGCAGTCCCTTTCAAGTTTCAGCCTCGCCCCTTGTGAGGACGTGAGCTGATGGGGTTACAAGTGGGACAAATTATCCGCGAATTGATTCCGGCGTGCAGCGGGACCTGCGGAACAGCGTGCATCGGGCGGAGTGTGCGCCGCACAGGACTCGCGAATCCTGCGCGGCGGCTCCGCTGAGAGAACTACTTAGGCCTTGGCGTCCCTGGGGATGAACTTCAGCGCGACGCCATTGTTGCAGTACCGCAAACCAGTCGGCGGCGGGCCGTCGTCGAAAAGGTGGCCGTGATGGCCGCCGCAGCGCTTGCAGTGGTACTCGGTGCGCTCATAGATCAGGTAGCGGTCCGACTTGGTTTCGAAGACACCCGGGATGCTGGTGAAGAAGGATGGCCAGCCGGTGCCCGAGTCGAACTTCATGTCGGAGGTGAAGAGCGGCAGGTCGCAGCCCGCGCAGGCGAAGATGCCAGCGCGCTTCTCGTTGTTGAGCGGGCTCGTCCCCGCGCGCTCGGTGCTTTCCTCGCGCAGCACGCTGTACGACTGGCCGGGAAGTTTCTTGCGCCATTCGTCTTTCGAGAGTTTCACCGGCTCGGTGGGCGAGGGCGTAGCCGCACCCGTCGGCAGGAAGGTCTTCCAGTCTTTCTGCAACGCTTCGACGTCTTTCATGGTTTTTGGCGGGGCGGCGTGCGCTTGCCTCGCCATGAATGCGAGCGCGAGTGCTTTAAGCAGGGTGCGCCGTTCCATTGGTCTCCTTTCAGGATGCGTTCCCGCCTTAGTCGCGCGGCGGGAACGTTCCTGACAAGTCTACAGCGGGAGACGCAGGCGAATCGAAACGCCGGGCGCCGCAGGTGGAAATGCTGGTGCTGCGATGACTGCGGCCGGCGCCGCGTAGTACGGGTACACGACCGGGGGAGGCGGCGCATACACGTAGCGCGGCGCCGGCATTACATAGACCGGCCGCGGTGCGACGTAATAAGGACGGTAATGAGCACGATAGCCATAGGCCGGCGCCCAGTGCGGCGGATTGGCGAGAGCGAGGCCCGAGCCGAGCGTGGCGGCGGCGGCGCCGACGGTGATCAGGATCTTCTTCATCATGTTCATCTCCGGTTGCTGATGGTGATGATCATTTGACGCGCGAGGACAGCCGAAGAGAACGCAGAAACTGCAAAAGCTGTAACAGCCTATTTCAGAACCGGTAGAAGGCTCCGGGGGTGTCGACCAGGATGCGGCGGCGCATCGCCTCGTCCGGAACCCAGTCGCCGAAGGCATCGACGAGATCGCCGTCGTTCGGGTTGACGACGTACTTGTTGGGATGAGGCCAGTCGGTGCCCCACATGATCCGCTCGGGCGCCGCCGCGATGAGGGCCTGTGCCATCGGCTTCACGTCGTCGTACGGCGGCAGGTCGCCGCGACTGACTCGATTTGCACCGGAGATCTTGATCCAGGTATTGCCGCGCTTCGCTAGCTCGATGAGCGCGAGAAAACCCGGCGCCTTCACGCCGGCGGTTGCCGGCTGGTAGGCGAAGTGCGCGATCGACGTCGGGATGGCGAGCGAAGTGAACACCGGCATGAGCTCGACGATGTCTTTCCCCGGAAAGAGAAACTCCAGGTGCCAGTGGAAGGGCCGGATGCGCGCCGAGAGCTCGGGAATGTCCTCGAACGAGATCGGCATGCCGCCTTTGTTGTCGGTGTTGAGCCGCACGCCGCGAACGCCGACGGCGTCGAGCTCCGCGAGCTGAGCGTCAGTGAAGCTCATGTCGAGCGCGACCACGGCGCGCGCGCGGTTGGGCGTTTCGCGGTTGAGCGCTTTCATGCCATCGACGATCGCGGAGTTGTCGATGCCATATACGGAAGGTTGCGTGAATACGACGCGGTCTATGCCGAGCGTAGCGTGCAGATGCCTCAGATCGCCGAGCGTGGAGGCTGGTGGGTTGTAGCCGCGCGCGGGCGATAGGGGATAGCGGGGCTCGAAGACATGGACGTGCGTATCCACTGAGCCCTTGGGTACCTTGATGTGCGGACGGCGTGGATTGCGGTCGGGCGCGATGCAGTCTTTGATTTCGCTCATAGGTGGCCTGCAATCTTCCGTTCCGCTAACCTTGGCGGCAACACTCTTTGGAGGAGGAGATGGATAGACGAAACGTCATTGCTGCCATGGTGGCCGCAGCTGCTGCCTGGTCGCTTCATGGGTATACGCAGGACGCCTATCCGTCGAAGCCGATCACGATGGTCGTGCCGTTCCCGCCAGGCGGCGTATCCGAGATCGTCGGCCGTCCGCTCGCCTCGATCATGGAGAAGTCACTGAAGCAGCCGGTGGTGCTCATCAATCGCCCGGGTGCGGGGGGCGCAGTCGGCATGGCATCGGTCGCGAAAGGCCCCGCGGACGGCTACACGATCCTGATGGGCCTCTCGTCGATTTCCATCTTCCCGGTGGCGGATCGGATCAACGGCAAGGAGCCGCCGTATGAATTGAAGGACTTCGCACCGATCGCGCTCGTCACCGCGGATCCGACGGTGCTCGTGGTGCGCGCCGATGGGCCGTACAAATCGGTGAAGGACTTCGTCGATGCCGCGAAGGCACATCCGGGCAAGATCAACTATTCGTCATCCGGCGTGTACGGCACGCTGCACGTGGCGATGGAGATCTTCGCCAACGCCGCCG
>JAFARH010000404.1 GCA_019245555.1 Betaproteobacteria bacterium | reverse complement strand
CGCGCTACGCGCTCCTTGGCGTGCACAACATTGTGCTGATGGCGATGGCCGGTATCGACATGGCGGCGTGGGATGCCCTTGCGCAATCGCTCGGCCAGCCGCTCGTCCGCGTCCTTGGTGGTGCGGTGAGACCGATCCCGGCCTATAACTCGAAGGGGCTCGGCTTGATGCCGCTTCCTGCGCTCGCCAAGGAAGCCGAAGAGCTCATCGCTGAAGGATTCCGCGCGATCAAGTTGCGCATGGGGCGGCCGACCGCGCGCGAGGATCTGGATGCTCTGCGAGCGGTGAGAAAGACCATTGGGCCTAACGTAACGCTGATGGTGGATTTCAACCAGGCGCTCTCCGTCGCCGAGGCGCTCAAGCGCGGACGCCTGATCGACGACGAAGGCGGCATCGACTGGATCGAGGAGCCGATCCGCGCGGACGATTTCGCCGGTGCAGCGCGCATGGCGCGCGAGCTGGCCACGCCGATCCAGCTCGGCGAGAACTTCATGGGCCCCGAGCAGATGTCGCGGGCGATCACTGCGGGTGCCTGCGATTACGTCATGCCGGACGCGGAGCGCATTGGCGGCGTCACCGGGTGGCTGCGCGCCGCGGCGCTTGCCCAAGGCGCAGGCATGGAGATGTCGAGCCATCTTTTCCCAGAGGTGAGCTCGCACCTTCTCGCCGTCACGCCAACCTGCCACTGGCTCGAGTATGTGGATTGGGCGAACCCCGTCCTGGCGCAGCCGCTCGAGCTCAAGGACAGCCACGCGATCATTCCTTCGCAGCCGGGCACCGGCATCACCTGGGATGAGAAAGCCGTCGCGCGCTACGCGCTGTGACCACGTTTAACCGGCATTTCGCACATTGGCCGCCGGGCGTGCCGCATACGCTGGACGTGCCGCGCACCAGCGTCTATAGCAATCTCGCCGCGCAGGACCCAGACCGCGTCGCGATTGATTATTACGGCACGCGCATCACCTACGCGGAGCTAAAGCGCGAGGCTGATGCACTCGCGGGCTTCCTGCAGCACCGTTGTGGCGTGTCCAAGGGCGATCGCGTGCTGCTGTACGTCCAGAACAGCCCGCAGTACGTGATTGCGTACTTTGCAATCCTGCGCGCGGACGCAGTCGTGGTCCCCGTCAACACGATGAATCGCACGGAGGAAGTGCGGCACTATATCGAGGACGCGCAAGCGAGCGTCGCCATCGTCGGGCAGGAGCTCTACGAGCGCATCGCGCCGCTTGGCGTGCCGCACGTGATCGTCGCGACCTATTCGGATTTTCTACGCACGAAGACAGACCTGCCCATCCCGGACTTCATCCGCGCGCCGCATGCGGCGATGGGCGGGATCGCGTGGCGAGATGTCATGGCCGCAGGGCTCAAGCCGGGTGAACATAGGGCGGGGCCGGACGATCTCGCGGTGATGCCCTATACGTCGGGCACGACTGGAAAGCCGAAAGGCTGCATGCACACGCACGCGAGCGTGCAGTCGACCACGGTGCCTTACCTCTATTGGCGCGGCGCGAGCGAGGACTCGATAGTGCTCTCCGCGCTGCCAATGTTCCACGTCACCGGCATGCAGGCTGGCATGAACGCGCCGCTCTACCGCGGCGCGACGATCGTCGTGCTCTCGCGCTGGGATCGCGATTGCGCGGCGATGCAGATCGAGAGGGCAAAGGTCACGACATGGTCGGCGATCACCACCATGCTGGTCGATTTCCTGGCCAACCCACGCCTGGGCGAGTACGACCTGTCATCGCTGAAGATCCTCGGCGGAGGTGGCGCCGCGATGCCAGAGGCATTCGCGACCAAGCTGAAGGAAGTATTCGGCCTCGACTACGTCGAAGGTTATGGGCTTTCGGAGACCATGGCGCCGACGCACATCAACCCGCCGCATCGGCCAAAGAAGCAGTGTGGCGGCATACCGATCTTCAACACCGATGCCCGCATCCTGGACGTGGAGACTAATGCCGAGCTCGGTGTCGGAAAAGTCGGCGAGATCGTGGTGCACGGCCCGCAGGTGTTCAAAGGCTACTGGCGGCAGGAGCAGGCGACGCGCGAAGCGTTCATCGAGCACGACGGCAAGAGCTTCTTCCGGACTGGCGACCTCGGCTATTACGACGAGGACGGCTACTTCTTCATTACCGATCGCCTGAAGCGCATGATCAATGCCTCCGGGTATAAGGTGTGGCCCGCGGAAGTCGAGGCGATGCTTTATGCACATCCAGGCATCCAGGAAGCGTGCGTCATCGGCGCGCCGGACGGCTATCGGGGCGAGACGGTAAAGGCGGTGATCGTGCCGCGCAAGCCCGATCTCAAGGCCGAGGAAATCATCGAATGGGCGCGGACGCGCATGGCGGCATTCAAGGTGCCGCGCGTCGTGCAGTTCGTCGAGCAGCTGCCGAAAACGGCCACCGGAAAAATCCTGTGGCGCGAACTTCAGGAAAAGGAACGAGCGAAATGAAGACTGCATTGCTGCTAGTCGCGTTCATTGCCGCGCCGGCGATGGCGCAAGTCACGGTTACCGACGCATGGACCCGAGCCACTGCGCCGGGGGCGCAGATCGCCGCCGGCTACATGACCATCAAGAACGCGGGGAAGGCGCCAGACAAGCTGGTGTCGGCAAGCTCGCCCGTCGCGGAGAAGGTCGAGACCCACGTGACGGTGAAGGAAGGCGACATCTTCCGCATGCGCGAAGTGAAGGGCTTCGACATTCCTGCCGGCGGGAGCTACGAGCTCAAGCCCGGCGGCGCGCACCTGATGCTCATGAACGTGAAGGCGCCGCTCAAGGAAGGCGACAAGGTGCCGCTGACACTGCGCTTCGAGCGCGCGGGCGAAGTAAAGACCGAGCTGCAGGTCGGCCGGCTCACCGACACCGGCAAGCACAGCCATTAGCGTCTAGTGAGGGACGAGGGTCACCCGGGCCACCCACCAGGCCAGCCCGGCGATGAAGGCTGAGCACGGGATGGTGAGGATCCAGGCCCACAAGATGTTGCCGGCGAGGCCCCAACGCACCGCCGAGACCGATTGCGCTGAGCCGACACCGACGATCGAGCCCGTGATCGTGTGCGTCGTCGACACGGGAATGCCAAGCCCCGTTGCGAGAAAGAGCGTGATGGAGCCCGACAACTCGGCGCAGAATCCGCTCGGCGGCCGGATCTTGGTGATGCGCTGTCCCATCGTCTTGACGATGCGCCAGCCGCCGAACATCGTGCCAAGGCCGATCGTCACATAGCAGGCGATCACTACCCAGCCCGGCACCGGATCCGCCGTGCCGGTGTAGCCGCCCGCGATGAGGAGCATCCAGATGATGCCGATCGTTTTCTGCGCGTCGTTGCCGCCGTGGCCGAGGCTGTAGAGCGAGGAGGAGAAGAGCTGCAAGCGGCGGAAGATCCGATCGACACGGCTCGGGGTCGAGCGGACGAACATCCATGAAATCGCCACGTAGAGGAGCGAGCCGATCAGGAAGCCGAGGAAGGGTGAAATGAAGATGAAGGCCACCGTCTTCAGGATTCCGGCCGGTATCAGTGCCCAGGTGCCCGCCTTGGCGACGCCGGCGCCGACGAGGCCGCCGATGAGCGCGTGCGAAGACGAAGAGGGAATGCCGTAGTACCAGGTGATGATGTTCCAGGAGATCGCGCCGATCAGGGCGCCGAGTACGACGTAATGATCGACGATGCCTTGGTCGATGATGCCCTTGCCGACAGTGGTGGCGACGCTCAAGTGGAAGATGAAGACGGCGATGAAATTCATCAGCGCGGCGATGATCACCGCCTGATACGGCTTCAGCACCCGCGTCGACACGACGGTGGAAATGCCGTTGGCGGCGTCGTGAAAGCCGTTCATGAAGTCGAACGCGAGGGCGACAATGATCAGCCCGAGGAGTATCCCCAGGCTCAGCTGGCCTTCCATCAGGAGTTCTCTAGGACGATGCCTTCGATGATGTTTGCCACGTCCTCGCAGCGGTCGGTGATGGATTCGAGCAGGTCGTAGATCACCCGCAGCTTCATCACCTGCTTGAGGTCATTCTCCTCGCGGAAGAGCTTCGACATGGCGGAGCGCATCACGCGATCGGCATCCGACTCTAGGCGGTCGATCTCTTCGCACAGCTTGAGGATCGCCGCCGAGCTCTTCACGTTGGTGAGGAGGGCCACCGTCGCCTTCACGCGGTCGCAGGAGAGCTGGCAGATCTCGGCGAGCTGCTTCGCCTCGGGCGTCACGCTGCGCAGGTCGTAGAGCGCGATCGACTCGGCCACGTCCTGGATGAGGTCCAGGATGTCGTCCATCGAGGTGATCAAGCTGTGGATCTGCTCGCGATCGAACGGCGTGATGAAGGTCTTGTGCAGGAGCGAGATGCATTCGTGCGTGATCTTGTCCGCCGCGCGCTCGGCGTCGTCGATGCGCCGGGCGTGCGCGTCGAGCTCGCTGAACGTGCCGATCATCGCCGCGAGCTCCTTGCTGCCTTCGACGATGCGCTCGCCATGGGCGTTGAACAGGTCGAAGAACTTGCCCTCGCGGGGCATCAGGCGTCCAAGCATTTCTTATTCCTTTATTCCGAGGCCGAGCGATTCTAGCCGCTTCATCTGCGCGGCATCGAAACCCCAATCGGCCAGCGCGTCCCTTCCACCCTGGCCGCGCTCCGGCGGCGGCTGCGGCACGCTGGTACCGGTGCGCGAGAAGCGCGGCGCTGGCGCCGGTTGATCGACGTTGCTGACGTTCACGTAGGCGGAACGAGCGGTTGAGTGTGGATGCGTGCGCGCTTCCGACCATGAGAGCACGGGCGCGAAGCATGCGTCGGCACCCTCGAAGATGCGGCACCAGTCGTCGCGCGTCTTTGATTTGAAGGTTTCGGCGAATCGCTGGCGCATCTTCGGCCATTGCGACCGATCGTGCTGCGGTGGAAGATCGAGGAGCTTGAGCTTCGCAGCGAGCTCGGCAAAGAACTTGTCCTCGATCGCGCCGATCGCGACGTATTTGCGGTCCGCGGTCTCATAGACGTCGTACCAGGGAGCGCCGGTGTCGAGGATGTTGGCGCCGCGTTCCTCGCTCCACTGTCCACCGGCGAGAAAGCCGCTGAACATGGCGGCGAGGATCGCTGTGCCGTCGACCATCGCGGCGTCGACCACCTGCCCGCGCCCGGAGCGACGGGCCTCGAGGAGCGCGCACGCCACACCGAAGGCGAGGAACATGCCGCCGCCGCCGAAATCGCCGATCAGATTCAGCGGTGGCACCGGGGCTTGGCCCTTGCGGCCGAACGCATGGAGCACGCCGGCGAGCGCGATGTAGTTGATGTCATGGCCGGCGCGCGCCGCAAGCGGACCTTCCTGGCCCCAGCCCGTCATGCGGCCATAGACCAGTCGCGGGTTTGCCTTGAGTGCCGCGTCGGGGCCAATTCCGAGACGCTCCATCACGCCCGGGCGGAATCCTTCGATGAGGACATCGGCTCTAGCAATGAGTGCGAGGGCGGCTTCATTGGATGACTTCAAGTCGAGCGTGACCGAGCGCTTGCCGCGGAGCATCACGTCGTACCAGCGTTCGCGCTTCAAGCCGAGCCCGGAAGAAGCAGGCCGATCGACCACGAGCACATCGGCGCCCATGTCAGCGAGCAGCATGCCGGCGAATGGTGCGGGGCCGATCGCTTCGAACTCGAGGACCTTCACGCCTGCGAGCGGGCCAGCCATGGTTTGATAATACCCAATGGCTGCACGTTACCCGGAGCGCATCGTATGCCTTACCGAGGAAACGACCGAGACGCTCTATCTTCTCGGCGAGGAGCGTCGCATCGTCGGCATTTCCGGCTATACCGTGCGGCCGCCGCGCGCGCGGCGTGAGAAGCCCCGAGTCTCGGCCTTCCTCTCCGCAAAGAACGACGCGATCCTCGCGCTGAAGCCCGATTTGGTTTTGGGGTTCTCTGACCTGCAGGCGGATATCGGTCGCGACCTCGCGAAGGCGGGGCTTAACGTCGTGCTCTTCAACCAGCGCTCCATCGACGAGATCCTCTCGATGGTGCTCGTGCTTTCGTCGATGGTCGGCGCGACCGATCGCGGAGAGAAGCTGCTCGACGAACTGCAAACCAACCTCGATGCTGTGCGCGCCGCGGCACAGCGGCTGCCAAGGCGACCGCGCGTCTACTTCGAGGAGTGGGACGACCCGATGATCAGCGGCATCCGCTGGGTGAGCGAGCTGGTGTCGATCGCCGGCGGCGAAGACGTCTTCGCCGAGCTCTCACGCTCGCAGGCGGCAACCGGACGAATCGTGACAGCGGATGCGGTGAAGCGGGCGGCGCCGGACATCCTGATCGCGTCGTGGTGCGGCAAGAAATTTCGGCCCGAGCGCGTGCGAGAGCGGGCGGGATGGGCGAGCGTGCCCGCCGTGCGCGACGGCGAGCTGCACGAGGTGAAGTCGGCTGAGATCCTGCAACCTGGTCCGGCAGCGCTGACCGACGGCGTGCGCCGGCTGCAGGCGATTATTTCGGGCTGGGCAGAGCGACGCCGCGCAGCGTGAGCGTCGGAAATGGCATTTCGATGCCGCGTTCGTCGAAGGCTAGCTTGACGCGTTTCAAATACTCGCGCCTGACGTTGTCGCGCTCGGTGGGCGGCACGACGCGTAGCTGGACGCGCAGCACGACGGCGGAATTGTCCAGCTTGTCCACGCCGAGCACTTCGAGGTCGTCGGCGATCTTCTGCTTCCACTTCTCATCGGTCCGCATTGCCTGGCCGACCTCCCGCATCACGGCCAAAGCCTGGTCGATGTCCACGCCGTAGCCGACGCCGACGTCCATCACGGCGCGGGCGAAGCCCCGCGTGCGGTTGGTGACGAGCTTGATCTCGCCATTCGGTATGAAGTGCACGAAGCCGTCGCCGTCGCGCAGCCGCACATAGCGAAGCGTCACTTCCTCCACCACGCCGGCTTTGCCCGAGATCTCGACTACGTCGCCCTCGCGGATCTGGTCCTCGATCAGGAGGAACAAGCCAGTAAAGTAATCCTTGACGAGGCTTTGCGCGCCGAAGCCGATGGCGAGGCCGGCGACGCCGGCGGTGGCGAGGAGTGGCGCGATCGAGATGCCGAGCGCATCCAGCACGGCCATTCCGGCGACGAGGCAGGTAACGATGGTCGCCGCGTAGTGGAAGACGCGCGCCAGGGTTTCGACGCGGGTGACTTCGTCGGGCCCGATGCGCCGGCCCATCTGTGCGCGGAACAGGCGGATCAGCCGTTCCGCGACCACCAGGAACGCCCATGCAAGCAGCAGGATGACGACTACGCGCAGTGCATGCGCGCCGAAGGCCTCGAAGGCCTTTTCGGTCAGTGCAACCCCAGGTTGGCTTCGATGTTGCGCACCATGGCGACGAGGCGCGGCCCGAGGTCGTCCTCGAGCTGTCCCTTCTTCACCATGAAGGCCGGGACGATGCAGTTGAAGGCGACGATCTCGCCATCCACCGTGCGCCGCATCGGCACGCCGACCGCATGCACTTCGCGACGCAGCTCGCCGCTCGAGGCGCAGAAACCGCGTGCGCGGATATCTTCGAGCGACTTGTCGATGGGGGCGCGGTATTTGCGATGCGACTCCGGCTCCTTCACCTTCATCTGGTTCAGCACCGCTTCGCGCTCTGGCGGGGTGCAAGCGGCGAGGAATGCGCGGCCAATCACGGAATGCGAGATCGGTACCGACGTGCCGATGTCGGGGAGCGTGGTGATGCCATTGCCGCTGCGGCACGACTCGACATAGACCATGTTGAGGCGATCGCGAACGCCCATCGACACGGAGCCCACGCAATAGTCGGCCAGCTCTTTCATGAGCGGTCGCGCCACCTGGCGCACGTTCATCGAGGCGAGCAGCGGATAGCCGATCGACAGCACTGCCGAGCCGAGCTGGTACTTGCCAAGACGCATGTTGTGGCGCAGGTAACCGAGCTTCGTCAGCGTGTACGTAAGACGAGATACCGTGGGCTTCGGGAGCCCCGTGCGCACCGAGATTTCCTTATTACCAAGCAGCGGCTCGAGGGGCGTGAAGCAACGCAGTACTTCGAGCCCGCGGGCAAGTGTGGTGGCAAACTGCCGATCCCCTTCGTGCTCGTAGCTGAACGTGCCAGGGGGTGTTGCGAGAGGTGCGACGGGTGCAGTTTCGGGCGCGCCCATGGGAGTTCGGTTTCCTTCCTGATTGATTTCTTGGGGGTTAAGGCAGGATGTTTCGCGTTTCGCTATTCTGGCCACCGGCGGCGGCCTGTCAACTTAGTCATCTCGGGTTCCACATAGCGAAATGAGCAAATCCCTTTTTGATCTGAACGGCAAGGTCGCGCTGGTCACCGGTTC
>JAFARH010000337.1 GCA_019245555.1 Betaproteobacteria bacterium | reverse complement strand
CGCTTGGCGAGCTCGTCGAGCCCGGGCGGAACGGGCTTCTCTTCGAGCCCGGCTCGGCGCGCGACCTCGCCCGACATCTCATGTGGGCCGAGGCCTTCCCCGAGAAGATGCGCCAGATGGGCGAATGCGCCCGAGCGGACTATCTGGCGCGGTTTATCTCACGTTGGAGCTATCCCAAACTCTTCGGTGAGCGGCGCCGCAGCGCGCGCGCCTAGATTTTTCTCCGGGGGTCGCATCTTGATTGAGCTCGGCGTCACGCCGACGATGATCCAGCCCGTGATCCTCTGCGGTGGATCCGGCACGCGGCTCTGGCCGCTTTCTCGCGAGCACCATCCGAAGCCGCTGCACGCCCTGAACGGCAGCCAGACGCTCCTGCAGGAGACGGCGGCGCGCTGCCGCGGCGTCGCCGCGATCGGCGAGCCGCTACTCGTCTGCAACGAAGCGCATCGCTTCATGGTGCAGTCGCAGCTCGAACGCATGGGTGCCAAGCCCAAAGCCATCCTGCTCGAGCCGAAAGGTCGCGGCACGGCCCCGGCACTCACGCTGGCGGCGATCCATGCCGTCACTTCCGACGATCCCGTACTGCTCGTCATGCCGTCGGACCATTTCATCCGCGACCGTGCAGCCTTCCAGCGCGCGGTCGAGAAGGGCGCGGCGCTGGCGCAGCAGGGACATATCGTCACCTTCGGGATTCCGCCGACTGCGCCCGAGACCGGCTACGGCTATATCCGCGCCTCAAAGTTGAACTCCATCGAGGCGTTCGTCGAGAAACCGGACGCCGATACGGCCCGCGAGTACCTCGCGTCGGGTCATTACCTCTGGAATAGCGGGATCTTCGCCGTGCGGGCTTCCGTGTGGCTCGATGCCATCGGCAGCTTCCGCAAGGATATCTTCGCCGCCTGCGAACGCTCCTATCGGCAAGGCAAGCGCGACGGCGCTTTCTTCCGCATCGACAGCGCGACCTTCGGTGCTTGCCCATCGGACTCGATCGACTATGCCGTGATGGAGCGGGTCACGGCCGAGCCCAACACGCTCCATGCGGTCGTCGTGCCCCTGGACGCGGGGTGGTCGGATGTCGGCGCATGGGATGCGCTGTGGTCGATTGAGGAGAAGGACGAGGCCGGCAACGCGACCGACGGTGATGTACATCTCGCCGACACCCGCAATGCGCTCGTCCTCGCCCAGAGTCGGCTGGTCGCGTGCGTCGGCATGGACGACGTCGTCGTCATCGAGACGCCGGACGCAGTAATGGTGGCCAAGAAAGACAAGGCGCAGGCCGTCGGCAAACTTGTCGCTGAGCTGAAGGCGGCTGGCCGCGACGAGACGCTCGTCCACCGCAAGGTGCAGCGCCCGTGGGGCAGCTACGACGGCATCGAGAAGGGCGAGCGCTTCCAGGTGAAGCGCATCGTCGTCGAGCCCGGCGCCGCGCTATCGCTGCAGATGCACTACCACCGCGCCGAGCACTGGATCGTGGTGTGCGGCACCGCCCGTGTCACGCGCGGCGAAGAAAGTTTCCTCTTGACCGAGAACGAGTCCACCTACATTCCGCCGGGCACCAAGCACCGGTTGGAAAACCCGGGCAAGGTGCCGCTGGAGATCATCGAAGTACAGTCCGGCGCCTATCTCGGCGAGGACGACATCGTTCGATTCGAGGACGTTTACGGCCGCTAAAGAAATTGGGGTCAGATCAACATTTCGCCAGGATTTTTACCGGCAACCACCTTGCGTGGACGACCCCTCTTCGGTGGCCTGACTGACCGACCGAGCGTGCCCTCCACATGCTGGAGAAACCGCTCAGAACCCAGCGCCCAACCTTGATTCGCTGTTGTGCGTATCAGATCGATCAATTCTGGTTGAAGGGCTTGACTGAAGAGCGCCTTGTAGGCTTCTCGTCGCTGCACCTGACCCATGGCTAGGCCTTGCACGACGGGGTGGGGCGTAAGGAGTGGGTTGTTATTGCCAAACGCGTAATACCGATGGCTTGACCATTGGAAGTCGGCGGGCGCTGAAACAATGCCGGCGCGTACCGGATTCATCTCGATATAGCGCTGACAGATCAGCAGGTATCGATCCGAATCGACCATTGCCGCCTTGTAGCGACCTTCCCAGAGAGTCCCAGTCCTGGCATGAACATCATTGAAGATGCGAACGTATCGCCGTCCAAGGTCTTGCATCATCGATGCCACGGCCCCGGACTCCTGCGGAGTCAGGAGCAAGTGGACGTGGTTTGCCATCAGCACATATGCGTGCAGTAGGCAACCGAATCGACTCGCCGCAGCCGCAAGCAATCTCAAGTAAAGGTAGCGATCACCATCCGCGTGAAAGCAGGCCGCGCGGTTGTTTCCACGCTGAATAACGTGGAGCGGGACTCCCGCGAGCTCTAGTCTTGGGCGACGTGCCACTGGAGCATGGCTCTTGAACTGCTCATGCTCCGCTTAACGCACCGGTCAGAAAAAAGTTGATCTGACCCCAATTAAGAATTTAGAAGACGTACCTGACGTTGGCGATGCCGGCGTTGTAGATGTAGTTCCGGCCGATGATGTTCGAGTCGCGCTGGCCGTGGTCGACCGAGAACTGGAAGTGGACCTGGCGGGTCAATTCCCAGTACGCGCCGAGGCGATAGCCGCGCACGTCTTCCTGGCGCAACGGTGAGAGTCCAAGCTGCACGGCCGGGTCACCCTCGAACACCTGGTGCTGCTTGAGCAACCGCGCCTGGAAGTTGAGCTTTGCGGTCGGTGCCCAGCCCGGGCCGAAGGCGAAGCCGGTGACGGTGACGTGGCTCGCGCCGATGTCGATGATCGAGGAGACGTGCTTCTCGGACTCGACCGTCAGCATCGTCTTGTTTCCGGGCAGCCACTGGAAGAGGAAGTCCCACGTCGGTCCATTGAAGTCGCGCCCGGGCAGCTCGCTGTACTCGCGGTGGGTGTTGCCGTAGCGACCCGCGAGGTGCATGTACGGGTTGACTGCCCAGGTTCCGACCACGGCGACGTCGCGCTGGGTGTAATCGTTGTTGACGAAGATGCCGGTCGGGTCTACGAGCTGGTTCACCGGCGCGTTGCCATGCGCCTGTGCGAACTCGAGGCCGATCATGTTGCCGATTTGCGTTACCCAGTCGATGCCGCCGGTGAGGACCGCGGTCTTGGTATTCGAGGCCGCGCGCTGCGGGCGCTCGTAATCGATGAACGCGGTGCCGGCGCGCACACCGAGATGCGGGCCGACTACGTAGCGGCCATTAGCGCTGAACTGCGTCTCGGTGATCGGATCGTAGGCAGCGCGCTGGATCTCGGAGAGGTTCGCCTGGAAGCGGCGGCGCGAGACGCCGATCGCGCCGGACAGATCGTTGCCAACCTCGTAGCGCCATTCGGCGAGGCCGCCGTAGCCGACGTTATCGAGGTCACTGTACTTGTCGTAGACGTAGCCGTCGACGCGGGCTTCCGCGTGCAGGCTCTGGCGCCCGACGATGCGCTGGTCGTAGCGACCGCCTACGCCGAGCCGTGTGACGAGCGAACTGTTATCGCCGGTCGGAAGGCGCAGGAGGTTCGTGTCGTACATCATCCCGAACTGTCCCCAGAGGCCGTAAGGCGGCAGGGGCTCGCTCGGGTACGCCGGATACACACCGCTACCTGCCGGTGTCAGGACGTCGACGGCCTCAAAGGCAAAGGCGCAGATCGGTGTCGCAAGCAGCAACCAGGCTGCTTTCAGAATGCAGCGATGCATCACCGAAAACCTTTCTGGAGATTGTTTGCGGCGATTCTAGGGAGCGCATGTGACGCGAGTGCTTGTCGCCGCCGGGCAACAGGACTATGGGGCTATGCGGGCATAGTTCCGGTGAACTCATTGATTTTGCAAAGTGGCATACGCGTTGCTGATGGTCTTTGCCTTTGATGTCACTGATCGATTTACATCGTCCGCGTATTCGCTCCGAGCGTGAGCTGAACGCCGTCTTCGGCGAGCCGCTTCTCGCCGCGCGTCCGCTCGTACCAGAGGCGTTGCGCGCACTCGCGCACCAGCTTCTCGCTTACTGGTTCAACGGCCGCCGCAGTTTGCTGCCGGTCATCAGCGCCCGGGCGCAGGACGGACGCAGCTCGCTTGCCGCGGAGCTCGCGCGCACCTTTGCCGCGATGGGGCAGCGCACGCTATTGATCGACGCCGACCTGCGCGCGCCATCGCTGCACAGCAGGTTCTCGATCGGCAACAAGGGTGGCCTCGCCGATTTCCTCGACGGCCGCGGCGTCAGGCTTGCCGCATGCGGCGACAACCTTGCGGTGCTCGCCGCTGGCAAGGTGCGCGAGGATCCGCTCGAATTGCTGAGCCGCGAGCGTTTGCGCCGATTCCTTGCCGCCGCAGGACGTCCGTTCCGCGTGGTCATCGCCGATACGCCCGCTGCTTCGCGTGGCCCGGATCACGAAATGTTCTCCGCGCTCGCGGGCGGCGCGCTCGTTGTGATCCGCAAAGGCGAAGATGCGCGCCGGCTCGCCGGTTTGCGCCGGCGCCTTGCCCGATGTGCCGCCAGACCCGTGGCGGCAGTCTTCAACTACACCTGAGATGGAAGAGCGCGGCTACGTCGCGGAGGCCTTGCTTGAGCGCCTGCGCGCCGAGGGCATTGCGTATCGGCTGATCGGCGATCCGCACAGCATTCCGGAGCGTGCGCCCGACGAGCTCGAGCTGGCCGTTTCGCCGTTCACCCTGGGTACGCTACCAGGCTTCATGGCGCGCTTCGCGCAGGACCTTGATTTGCGCCTGGTCGAGCTCTACCGACCGGGCCGGGCGGCCTGGCGGGCGGTGCTCAGCTGGAGCAGCGAGGTCGGCCATCCGCGCTTCATGGCAGTGCGCTGCTTCGTCGGCGCCGAAGAGGGCGTCAGTCCCGATGCGCTCTTCGCCTGCGGGCTCGTCGACTCGGTCGAGAAGCGCACCCTAAGTGAGGCACGCGCGCTCTGGCTCGCGGACCTATGGCAGGCGGACGCGCAGGGTGCGACCCAGCAGGTGATGCAGCGGTGGCGTGATGAGCACGATCGCGGAATCATCTGCAATGCCGCGCGGTCGGGGAACTGGAAGGCGCTGCGCGCGCACCTGCCGCAGCTGCGGCGCAGCCTCGGCAGGTTTCGCCTGCCGCAGGTGCCGCGGCGTGCGCCGACGGTTCTCTTCACGGGCCGTGACAGCCCTCAGCGCACCGACCTCATGATCCACGTCCAGGGACGGCTCGCTCCACTCGGCCTCGACATCTTCGAGCACCTGGCGGGTGAAGGCCGCCGGGCGGATTTCCGCGTGGTGTACGACGGCCCGCCGGACCTCGGGGAAGCCGACACCGTAAGCGTGCGGGCCGACCAGCCGATGCCGGCGATGATCGCGCTCGTC
Organism: Betaproteobacteria bacterium; assembly: GCA_019245555.1. GTDB lineage: Bacteria > Pseudomonadota > Gammaproteobacteria > Burkholderiales > SG8-39 > SCGC-AG-212-J23. The sequence goes on along the minus strand of JAFARH010000337.1, from coordinate 1,988 downwards.
GAGCGCGCCATCCTCCGCTGGCTCGAGGTTCGCGTAGAGCGGCGCTATCCCGATGCGGTGGTGGGCGCCAATCCTCTTGCCGCGCACCTTCTGCAGATGCCGCTCATCGGGCGCGTGGTCGGCGTGATGCTCAATTCGCGGCTCGATTGCCAAATCCGGTCGCCGATTCTCATGCCGTTTCCGCACGGCATCGTGATCGAGCGGGGCGTGAGCCTCGGCAGCCGTGTGACGGTCATGCACCAGGTCACCATAGGCCGAAAGCAAATAGGCCGAAAGGACGGCGTCGCTCGTAGGGAACACGGCGGCAATCTTGCAGTGATTGAAGATAACGTCTTCATCGGCGCGGGCGCGAAAGTGCTCGGCCCGGTGCGCATCGGCCGCGGCGCCACCGTGGGAGCGAACGCGGTGGTAACGCGGGATGTGCCGTCGCATTGCACGGTCGTCGGCGCGAACCGCATCCTCGGCATCGAGGACAACGCTGTCGCCGCCCGACGACGGAGGAAAGAAGACACTGTCGTGAACACGTGACATTGGCCGCGGTCGAAGGTCATGGAACGATTGCACGATGCTCGAGGGAGTGAAGGCCGCCATAGGCTCAGCAGGACGCGCGGCGGCAGCGACATTGCCGTATCCGCGCTCCTTCCTGGGGCTGCTGCTCACCGCGTTCACCCTGGTGATGATTCCGCTCGTCGGCGCACTGGCGTATTCGGCGTGGAACACGGAGCGCCTCGCCGGACTTAGCCGCAGCGCGGTGTTCAATGCTTCGCAGGCAGCCCGCGCGAGCCGCTCGCTCATCGACCGCATCGCCGCCATCGAGCGCGTCGCGCAGCAGATCGCGGTGCTGAACGATCCCGAGCTCGCCGTCGACTACGCGCGCATCCATCGCAGCTTCAAGCAGCTCGCCGACGAGATCGCCGAGCTGCCGCTCGATGATTCGCAGGCCTCGGCGCTCAATCGCACGGTCGAGCAGGAGCAGAGCCTCTACGACCTCCTCACCGAGCATCCGCGCCCGAGGATCGATACGAAGGTCGTTTCCACCCGGATGGACGGCTTGATCGAGAGCGCGCGCGAGGTGCTCGCGATCAACAACCGCATCGTCGACCGCGAGGTGCACCGCCTGCGCCTCAAGGCCGAGCAGGTACAGCGCGGGCTGATCGTCCTCGTTTTCTTCAGTACCGCCGTGGCGCTGACCATAGCGCTGGCATTGACTCGTTATATCGCGCGGCCCATATCCGAGATCGACGGCGCCATCCGCCAGCTCGGCGGCGCTGACTTCTCCCGGCCGATCGCTGTGCGCGGCCCCGAAGACCTGCGTTACCTCGGACGAAGGCTCGACTGGCTGCGACGACGGCTCGACGAGTTCGAGACGCAGAAAAACCGCTTCCTGCGCCATGTCTCGCACGAGCTGAAGACCCCGCTTACTGCGATTCGCGAGGGCGCCGAGCTCCTGAACGACAAGGTGGCGGGTCCCCTTGCGCCAATGCAGACGCAGGTCGTCTCGATCATGCGCGACAACAGCGTGAAGCTGCAGCGCCTGATCGAGGAGCTGCTCGACTTCCAGCGCGCGCTGCACGCGGCGGCCTCGCTCGAGGTGCGGCTCGTCGAGCTGGACGAGCTGGTGCACGACGCGGCGCGCCCGCACGAGCTCGCCGCGCAGGCGAAGGGCCTGCGTCTTTCGATCGAGGCGCAGAAGGCGACGCTCGAGGCCGATCCGCAGAAGCTGCGCTCGATCGTCGACAACCTCATTTCGAACGCGGTCAAGTTCACGCCGCCGGGCGGGGCGATTTCCGTGCGCGCGCGGGCACTTTCCGGCGAGGCGGTGATCGAAGTAATGGACTCGGGCCCGGGCGTGCCGGCCGAAGAGCGCGAGTCGATCTTCAACCTGTTCTTCCGCGGTCGAACTAAATCGGACCATGGCGATAGAGGCGGCGTGAAGGGCAGTGGCCTCGGCCTCGCCATTGCCCGAGAGCTGGTGGAAGCGCACGGCG
>JAFARH010000295.1 GCA_019245555.1 Betaproteobacteria bacterium | reverse complement strand
CGCCATCAGCGCGGGCGCGCGCGAGCGCGACATGAGGAAATGATCCGGACGCTTGTCGCTCCGTACGCTGATATGCCCGTAGGCATCGAGCACGCCCTGGTCGGCGAGGATGCGGCTTCCCGCGACCAGGTCGTCGATGAGCGCCTTGCTCGCCGCCGGTTTCTTCACCGTCGCTGGCCTGCCGATGGCGTACCCGCCATCGGCGCGTCGTAGCCGGGCAGCACGCGCACGTCGATCACGCACACCGCGCCACCCTTCACCGCTTTCAATCCCTGCTCGATCGCCGGCTTGAGCTCCGAGAGCTCTTTCACCGGTCCGATGCCGACGGCGCCTTGCGCCTTGCCCATCGCTGCGAGATCGATATCGGGCTCATCGATGCGCTGTCCGATCCACTTGTTCTCGACCGGCCGGCCCCGTTCCTTCGCGACCCGCTCCTGATGCATCTCGTCGATATAGAAGGACCGGTTGTTCGCCACGATGAAGAGGCACGGCAGCTTGTAGTGCGCGGCGGTCCAGACCGCGGTGTTGCCCATCAGGAAGTCGCCATCGCCGACGATGCCGACCACGATCCGGTTGCTGCCTTTGAGCGCAAGCGCAGAACCTACGGTCAGGCCCGGTCCAGCACCTACTCCACCGCCACCGTCGGCGCCGAGGTAGTCGAGCGGATGCCGGAAGTGCCGGTATGCGCCATTCCAACCGAGCGGCAACTTGGACAGCGTGATGTCCATGCCCTCGGTCGCTTCGTTGAATGCCCGCGCGAGCGCGCGGATGGAAAGCGCGGTGTCCGCCTCCTGAGGGATTTCTTTTCTGGGAGGAACGACAGCAGGCCGTGCGCGCACGGCGTCGAGCAGCAGCGGCACTGCGACATCCGGCTCGCACATAAGGTACACGTCCGCTGGCGGAAGACCCTGGTAGTCCATGCTCCAGCCGCGATGGATGTGCGCGTCGGCGGAGACGCGAATGACCTTTGCCGTGACCGGCGCATCGCCCCAGGCCACTTTCAGGGTGCCCGCGGTATCGATCCAGTCGAATGAAACGATGACGTCGCACTCGCGCAAGAGCTTGCCGTCAGGGAACGTCGCGGGCGGCGCGGCGTGCAGCGGATGATCGGTCGGGAAGGCGCACGCGGCTTTCATGTCGGTGAACACCTTCGCCTGCACCTTCTCGGCAAGCGCGATGCGCTGTTTCCAGGCCTTCTCGCTGCGGCTCACGCGTCCCATCAGCATGGCGGGATTCTTCGCGCCCGACAGCAGCTGGGCTGCCTTGGCGATCGCCGCAGCCTCCGGCTGGACCGGAGCCGGGGGTTCGAAGCGCGAGACTTCAGGTAACGCCGGCAGCGGTCCGACCTTTGCCTCCTGCAGCGCGGCGTCGAGGTTGATGTACGTCGGGCCGCGTGGCGGCGTGTTCGCCATCTGCACCGCGCGAAGAAGCGCCTCGTACGCGGCCGACACAGACGCCGGCTGGTTGTCCCACTTCGTGTAGTCGCGCACGAGCGCCGCCTGGTCGGAGGCGGTGTGGATCCAGTCGATCCAGGGCCGGCGGCGCGCGGCATCCCAGGGACCGGTCGCGCCGAGAATCAGCATCGGCACGCGGTCGCACCACGCATTGAAGATCGCCATCGTGGCGTGCATCAGGCCGACGTTGGAGTGCACGACCGCGCCCATCATCTTTCCGGACGTGCGCGCGTAGCCGTGGGCGATCGCGATCGCGGATTCCTCGTGCAGGCAAAGCAGCATCTGCGGCCGCTCGTTGCCGAGGTAGTTGACGATGCTGTCGTGCAGCCCGCGGTAGCTCGCCCCCGGATTGAGCGCGAGGTACGGTATGTCCAGCGCACGCAGCATGGCGGCGACGCCGTCCGAGCCCCAGTGCTCCTGCCCCTGCGGCACCGGCGACGGCACGTCGCGAAGGATTTCACTCGCCATGGATATCGGCCTCCTTGATCACTTTGCCCCACTTCGCGTAGTCGGCGTGGATCACCTTCTCGAGCTCCGCCGGGGAATTCGTGCCAAGCTCGATGCCCTGCGGCGCGAGCCTCGCTTTCACCTCTGGATTGCCGAGCACACGCGCGATTTCTCCGTTTATCTTCTTCACGACATCCGCTGGCGTCTTAGCGGGCACAAAGATGCCAAGCCAGGTATCGACGGAGAACCCCGGCAGCGTCTCGGCGACAGCGGGCGCGTCGGGCAGGCTCGCGACGCGCTTCGGCGTGGTTACACCGAGAAGCTTGAGCTTCCCGTCCTTGATATGCGGCAGCAGGCTGTTCGCGGCACCAATCCACAGCTGGATACGCCCCGCGAGCAGATCAGCAACCGCAGGAGCCGCGCCTTTGTAAGGCACGTGGTTCATCTTGATGCCGGCCGAGAGCTGGAAGAGCTCGGCGCTCAGACGCTGCGGGCTGCCATTGCCCGACGAGCCGAAATTGAGCTCGCCCGGATGTGCCTTGGCATAGGTGATGAGCTCCTGCGTCGAATTCACCGGCAGCGATGACGGCACGACGAGCAGGAAGAGG
>JAFARH010000291.1 GCA_019245555.1 Betaproteobacteria bacterium | reverse complement strand
GAGGTCACGACCGAGATGTTCGGATGAGGGCGCTTCTTCTCCTGATGTACGCGCTCACCGTATCCGCCGCCGACGATACGATCGACAAGCCGCTTGCGCCGAAAGGCGACGCCGCCCGCGGCCGCGCCATCGTCGCCAACCGCCAGGTCGGCCTTTGCCTCCTGTGCCACAGCGGCCCGTTTCCCGAAGAAGCGCTGATGGGCAATGTGGCGCCGAGCCTGCAGGGTGTCGGCGCACGCCTGTCCGAGGGACAATTGCGGCTTCGCATCGTCGATTCGAGCCGCGTGAATCCCCAGACCATCATGCCGCCCTATTACCGCACCAGCGGGCTCGCGCATGTCGCGCCGGCGTTCCAGGGCAAGCCGATCCTCGACGCGCAGCAGATCGAGGACGTGGTCGCGTTCCTCGCCACGCTCCGATGAACCGGCGCATCTTCGTGTTGGCGTTGGCATTGACCCCATGGATGCGCACTGCGCGCGCCGATGCCATGCACGACGCGATGAGCGCGGTGTTGAAAGGCGCGACGCCGCGCGAGGGCCGGGTGAAGATCGATCTGCCGCCGCTCGTCGAAAACGGCAACACTGTGCCGTTCAGCGTGAGCGTCGAAAGCCCGATGACCGAGCGCGACCATGTGCGCTCGATCCACGTCTTCAACGAGAAGAATCCGCAGCCGAACATCGGCGACTTCTTCCTCGGGCCGCGCGCCGGGCGCGCCGCGGTGTCCACGCGCATCCGCTTGGCAGACACCCAAACGGTCGTCGCGCTGGCGCAGATGAGCGACGGCTCGTGGTGGTCTGGGAGCGCGAACGTGGTCGTGACCATCGCTGCCTGCACGGAGACGGTCTAATGGCGGCCCGTGCGCTCCTCCGCGTGCCGCAGCGTGCAAAGCGCGGCGAGGTGATCGAGATCCGGGCGCTCATCTCGCACATCATGGAGACCGGCTTCCGCCACTCCGAGCGCGGCGCCTCGATCGCGCGCGACATCATCACGGACTTCCGCTGCACCTACAACGGCGCCGAAATATTCCGCGCCCGCTTCTATCCGGCGATCGCCGCCAACCCGTTCATCACTTTCACGACGATCGCCACGGAGAGCGGGACGCTGCGCTTCGAGTGGAGCGGGGACAACGAATTCACGGCGAGCGAGTCGGCCGCCATCAGCGTGGAGTGAGAGTCTTCGCGCTGCTGCTGGCGGTCGCGGCGAGCTTGGTGCACGCCGACGAGCGCCGTTCCGGCTACGAGTTCATGAGCCGCAGCACGCAGGCGATGCAGGACGACGACACGTCGAATCCCGCGATGCTCTGGGTGCTCGACGGCGAGGCGCTGTGGCAGGCCGGCAAGCCCTCGTGCGCGAGCTGCCATAGCAACATGAGCGGCATGAAAGGCGTCGCTGCGCGGTACCCGGCAATGAGCTCCGGGCGCCTCATGAATCTCGAGCAGCGCATCAACCTCTGCCGCACCGAGAAGCAGCACGCGAAGCCCTATGCCTATGAGAGCAAGGAGCTGCTATCGCTTACGGCCTACATCGCGCTCCAGTCGCGCGGCATGCCCATCGCAGTCAAAGACGATGCGACCAAGGGCAAGGCGCTGTATGAGCAGCGGCAGGGTCAGCTGAACATGTCGTGCGCCCAGTGCCACGACCAGTACGCCGGCCACAGGCTCGCCGGCAGCACCATCCCGCAAGCTCATCCGACCGGCTATCCGGTGTACCGCCTCGAGTGGCAAACGCTCGGCTCGTTGCAGCGGCGGCTGCGCAACTGCCTGGTTGGCATCCGCGCCGAGCCCTACGGTTATGGCTCGCCGGAAATGGTCGAGCTCGAGCTCTACCTCATGTCCCGCGCGCGCGGGATGAAGATGGACGCACCGGGCGTGCGTCCCTGATGGGATGTCCGCTTACGGCCAAGAGCAGACATTCGGTCTGACGCATTGGATTGCTACAAACAGCGATAAAAAAGGCGCCCCGAAGGGCGCCTTTCTTGAGGCTACGTCTGTCTTGCTTGCTTAGCCGCGGCAGGAGCCGGGCAGGTATTTCGCCGGCACCGTCGTGCCGTCGCCTGAGTTACCGCAGCGCCAGCCGTAGAGCGTCTGGCTCGAGCCGGTCGTGAATGTCGAGGCCGTGGTGGCGTTCGACAGCGGCAGCAGCGAGACGACCGAGGTGTTCACCACGGTCGAGATGCCCTGCACCGTAGCTTTCACCACGCCGTTGGGGTCGGTATGCACAGCGCTGACGTACTTCGTCTGCTGCGAAGCGGTGGTGACCTCGCAGCCCCAGCCGTCGGCGCCCGGCGCATTCGACGGCCCGGATTGGTACACCTCGGTGATCGACGTGCGGCACGAGCTCATCGCCAGAATCACTTCCGACATCTTGGCGCGGATCGTGTAGTCCTGATACGCCGGCAGCGCGACCGCTGCCAGAATGCCGATAATCGCCACCACGATCATCAGCTCGATCAGGGTAAAGCCCTTTTGCAATGTTCTCATCGGTGCTCCCCTTAAAGGTTGGAACGAAAACGATCGGTCTTGGTACCCGACCCGCCTAAAGACCTGCAACCTTTATGCCACATGCTGATTGTCAGGAATAAGGGCATTTCTGTCGCATTGTGCAAGGAGATAGGCCCATTTGCGTCGGTCGCTGCCAATTTTGGTCACTGTGCATCCGTCAAAAAATAGTAGCGAAGCAGCCGCCGACCGCCTGATCGCCGAGGGAAACCGCGCGGAGGGCGCAGGCGACCTCAGGAGCGCCTGCAACCTGTACCGGCAGTCGGTAGCGCTCGCCCCTGGCTACGCGAAGGCCCACGTGAATTTGGGCATCGGGTTGGAAGCCCTCGGGGATCTCGGCGGCGCCATCGCCAGTTACGAGAGGGCGCTCGAGAGCGAACCCGCCGATCCCTTCGCCAACTACAACTTCGGAAAACTCTTGTATGGACGCGGCGAGCTAGCGCGCGCATCGGAACTGCTCGCGCGCGCGCTGCAGAGCCGCGCAGATTTCCCGGAAGCGCGCATCGTGCTCGCGCTCATCCATTTATCACGGGGCAAGCACACGCACGCAGCCACCGAGCTCGAAGCGGCGCTACGCCAGCGGCCCGACGACTTCGGCGCCCTCTTCCACTATGCGGCAACGCTCCGTGCGCTGAATCGCCTCGCTGAAGCGCGCGATGTGCTGAAGCGTGTCATCGCCATTGATAAGCGCAACGCCGATGCACACGCCGCGCTATCGGACGTCCTCGCAGCCTTGGGTGACTCCGCAGGTGCAACCGCCGCGCTGGAGGCCGTGCTCGCACAACGACCCGACTGGGCAGACGCCCTCTTCAATTACGGCACCCTGCTCCGCCGGCAGCTGCGGCTAGAGGAGGCCGAGCGCGCCTTTCGGCGGGCCATCGCCGCGCAACCGGGACATGCCGGCGCCTACCGCATGCTCGGCGAGGTCTTGCTTGCGCAGTCGCGCGGCGAGGAGGCATTCGAGGTCTATCGCAAGGCGCGGCAAGAGAATCCGCAGGACTTCGGCCTCGAGTCGGCGGAGCTATTCGCCCTCTTTGGCTCGGATCGCGTTTCCGACGAGGAACTCTTTGCGCGCCATGCCGCCTTCGGCAAGCGGCTGGAGGCCGCGCATCCACCGAGGATTTCTTTTCGCAACGCCCGCGACCCTGGGCGACGGCTGCGGATCGGTTATCTGTCGGGTGATTTCCGCTATCACGTCGTGACGCTCTTCATGTTGCCGGTGCTCGAGCGGCACGACCGTGCGTCCTTCGAGGTGTATTGCTACTCGACTGGCGACTCGACGGACGCCTACACCCGGCAGATCGCGCAGCGGGCCGATGTCTGGCGGCCGGTAGCCGGGCAGTCGTCGGCGCAAATTGCCGAGGCCATCACCAGAGACGAGATCGACATCCTTGTCGACTTGAGCGGCCACTCCGGCACGCTGCAGCTAGCGACCACGGCCGAGCGCCCTGCTCCGGTCCAGGCAACCTGGCTCGGATACCTGAACACGACCGGCCTCACGCGCATCCACTACCGCATCACCGATCGTTTCGCCGATCCACCGGGTGTGACCGAGCGCTACCACACGGAGTCTCTGGTCAGGCTTCCGCACGGCCAGTGGTGCTACCGCCCGTTCCTCTCGCCGCCGGTCGCGGCCGAGCCGCCCTCGGCCAAAAAAGGCTTCGTCACGTTCGGCGCGTTCCATCAGGCGCCCAAAATCTCCGGCTCCGCGCGGCGCCTATGGGCACAGATCCTCGCCGAGGTGCCGGATTCGCGCCTTCTCGTCGTCGGCGTGGCGCGGGGCCGCGCGCAGGAGCAGTTGCTGCGCGACCTGACCGGGCCGCGAGTCTCACGCGAACGCATTACCTGCGTACCCTACGCCGCGCTGGAGGACTACCTGCGGCTCTTCTCAGAAGTGGACATTGCGCTCGACAGCCTGCCCTTCAGCGGCGGTACGACAAGCTGCGACACGCTGTGGATGGGCGTGCCCATCGTCACCCTGCCCGGCACGCGCTCGGTTTCGCGGAGTGCGAGCAGCGTGGTGTCGAACGTCGGCCTGACCGACTGGATTGCCTCGAGTCCGGAGGACTACGTGCGCCGGGCGGTGCGCTTCGCCGGCGAGCGCAAACTACTCGCGGACTTGCGCAGCTCTCTGCGCAACCGCATGTCCACGTCGCCACTCATGGACGAGGCGGGCTTCGTTCGGGACCTGGAGCAGGCGTACCGCGAGATGTGGCGCAAATGGTGCGCCGGAGAGCCTGCCTAGGGGACGTAGCCCGGGATTTTCGACTCGTCCACGTCGTCGATCTGCTCCTTGTCGAGGAACATCTCGGCGTAGCGCCGGTAAACCTTGCGGCGCACGAAGATATCGAAGAGATCGGGATCGACGTGCTGGTTCATCCTCATGCGCCCGAGGATCTCGAGCGACTCCGAGAGGGTTTTGCCTTTCTTGTAGGGCCGGTCCTTGGCGGTGAGCGCTTCGAAGATGTCGGCGATTCCCATGCAGCGCGCCTGCACCGACATCTGCTCGCGCATCAACCCCTTCGGATAGCCCTTGCCGTCCATACGCTCGTGGTGGCCGCCGGCGTATTCCGGCACGTTGGTGAGGTGCTTGGGCCAAGGCAGCGCCTCGAGCATCTTGATCGTCGCGACGATGTGGTGGTTGATGATTTTGCGCTCTTCGTCGGTAAGAGTGCCGGCGCGGATCGTGAGGTTCTTGACCTCGTCTTCGGTAAGGAAGTCGGCTTCGTGGCCGGAAAGGTCGCGCCAGCGGTACTTGGCGATGCGCTTCACCTGCGCGATGTCCTCGTCCTTCATGCGCTCGCCGCCGATGTTGCAGACCTGCAGGAAGCGCCGGTCCTCCTCGACTTGCCGCAGGCGGTCGCGCAGATCCTTGTCACTCAGCTTTTGCCTGAGCGCCTCGATCTCGAGGTCACGCTTCAGCACCTCGAAGCGCGTGTCGACGAGCTTGATGCGGTCGAAGATGGTCTCGAGCTTGGTGGCCTTGTCGACCACGTGGACCGGCGTCGTCACCTTGCCGCAGTCGTGCAGCAAGCCAGCGATTTTGAGCTCGTAGCGATCCTTGTCGCTCATGTTGAACTCGGCGAGCGGCCCGGCCTTGGTCTCGTTCACTGCCTCGGCGAGGAGCATAGTCAGCACGGGCACGCGCTGGCAGTGGCCGCCGGTGTAGGGCGATTTCTCGTCGATGGCGCCGTTGATCAGGTTGATGAACGACTCGAACAGGGTCTCGAGCTGGTTGATCAACATCCGGTTGGTAAGCGCCACCGCGGCCTGCGAGGCGAGCGACTCGGCGAGGCGCTGGTCGGAGGATGAGAACGCGACGATGTCACCGGTATTGGGATCCTGCGCGTTGATGAGCTGCAGCACACCGATCGTTTCGCCCTCGTGGTTACGCATCGGCACCGTGAGGAAGGATTTTGAGCGGTAGCCGGTCTTCGAGTCGAAGCCGCGCGTGCCGGTGAAGTCGAAACCCTCGGCCTTGTATGCGTCCTCGATGTTGACCGTCTTGCCGGTCAGCGCGACGTAGGCCGAGACGTTGGCGTGGTTCGGCTTGCCGTCCTTGAAGAGCTGCACCGGGTAGAAAGGGATCGGGTTGCCGGTGGTGCCACCCAGGTAGAACTTGAGCGAGCTCGTGCGCACGATCTCGAAGCGCAGGCTTTTCTCTTCGGTCACGCGGTAAAGCGTGCCGCCGTCGGCCCGCGTGATGGTCTTCGCGGCGGTGAGGATCGCCTCGAGCAGCCGGTTGATGTCGCGCTCGGCGGAGAGCGACGCGCCGATGGCGTTGAGCTGGTCGAGACGCTGGACGAGGTCGTCGGCAGCGTTGACCAGCGAGCCCTTCGCAAACCGCAGGCCCTGGGTGCTGTCGATCGAAGCGCTCATTGCTACATCACTTGACGCAGACGGCGCGTACTTCCTTCATGTGGGTGACGCCGGTCAGGCATTTCTCCATGCCGTCCTGCTTCAGCGTCCGCATGCCGTCGTCGAGGCACTGCCCCAGCATCTCAGCGACGCGAGCGTGCTCCTGGATGAGCTTCTTCAGCTTGTCCGTGGCGATGAGGAGCTCGTGCAAGCCGCAGCGTCCCTTGAAGCCCGAGCCGCCGCACTTGTCGCAGCCTACCGGCTTGTAGAAAGAGAGCTGGCCTTTGTCGTTGCCGTAGTTCTTGACCCACTCCTTGTAGACCGCTTCCATCGATCCCTTCGGGTCGGCCTTGAATTTCGGCGTCGCCATCAACTCCTCGCAATACTCGCGCAGGAACGCGGTGAGCTCGGCGGGCTCGGGCGTGTAGGCCTGCTTGCAGGAGCACATGCGCTTCGCCAGGCGTTGCGCCAGGATACCGAGGAGCGCGTCGGAGAAGTTGAAGGGGTCCATGCCCATGTCGAGCAGGCGTGTAATCGATTCCGGCGCTGAGTTGGTGTGCAGAGTGGCGAACACCAGGTGGCCGGTGAGCGATGCCTCGATGCCGGTACCGGTGGTTTCCTTGTCGCGCATCTCGCCGACCATGATGATGTCCGGGTCGGCGCGCAGAAACGCTTTCATCACCGCCGCGAAGTCGAGTCCGGCTTTCTTGTTCACCTGCACCTGACGCAGGCCCTTCTGCGTAATTTCGACCGGGTCTTCCGCCGTCCAGATTTTGGTGTCCGGCGTGTTCAGGAACTTGAGCACCGAATGCAGCGTGGTGGTCTTGCCCGAGCCGGTCGGGCCGCAGACGAAGAACAGGCCGTAGGGCTTCGACACAGTGGTCTGCAGCTTGTCCAAGTTGAACGGGGTGAAGCCCATCTTCTCGAGCGGAATGGGCTCGCCGGCCGCGAGAATCCGCATGACGATGTCCTCGACGCCGCCGGCGGTCGGAATGGTCGCGACGCGCAGCTCGATGTCGAGCGGCCCGAATTTCTTGAATTTGATTTTCCCGTCCTGGGGCTTCCGCTTCTCGGAGATGTCGAGGTCGCACATGATCTTGATGCGCGCCACGATCGCCGCGCGGTAGCTCGCGGGAATCTCGATGTAGGGTCCAAGCGAGCCGTCCTTGCGGAAACGGATCTCGGTCTTCGCCTTGCCCGGATAAGGCTCGATGTGGATATCCGACGTGTTCTGGTTGTACGCGTCGACGATGATTTTGTTGACAAGCTTGACGAGCTCGTTGTCCGCGGCCGCGGAAGCCTCGTCGGCCGAGCCTTCTCCTCCGGCGCCGGTGGCCTCGGCCGAATCGTCCTCCATGCCGGAGAGCAGATCCTCGACGTTGCCGAGGTCGGCGCCCGTGCCGCCTTCCTGCCCGTAGAGCTGGTTGACGGTCTCCTTCCAATCCTTCTGCGTCGTGACGCGGTAGATGATCCGCGCTTTCGGGAACACGTTTGCGGCGATGCGCGAGGAGCGGATGCGCTCCGGGTCGAGGCACACCACGACGAGGCCTTCTTTCGTGTCGTCGATCGGCACCCACTGGTTGCCCTCGACATATTCGCGCTTCAGGTTCTTCAGCAGCTCGGCCGGCTTGACCCGGTCGGATTTGAACGGCTCGTAGGGCACGCCAAAGAATTTGGAGAGCGCGGCGCCGATCGCCGGTACCTTGACCTGGAACTCGTCGGTCAGCACCTGTTCGATGTCGATCGCCTTCTTCCGCGCCTGGCGGGCCGCCAGCTCGAACTCGCCTGCGGAGAGCACTGCATCGGCGATCAGGTAGTCGTACTTGGTCTTGGCAAGCTGCGGTTTCGAGCGCTGCTTGAAGGCGATGCCGATGGTCTGCGAAAGCTCGGCCACGCCTTCTTCGGCGAGCGCGCCAAAGGGAACGCCCGCCTTGTTGTTGATGATCTGGATGACGCCGATCAGCTCGCCCGTGCCCTGCTCGACGATCGGCGCGACCAGCTGCTGCTTTGTGCGGTAGCCGGTGCGCTTGTCGACCTCCTGCAGGAAGCGCAGGTTCGGGTTGATCGCGCGCAGTTCGTTGTCGTCGTAGCAGTCCTTGATGTTGATCGCCTTCTTGGCAAAGGCGACGTAGCCGGCGAGCGAATGCTCGGCGATCGGCAGCTTCAGGTCCTTGAAGGAGTTGAGGCCGGTCTTGACCTTGGAGACGATGGACGACTTGTCCTCGCTCACCGAGTAGATTGT
>JAFARH010000140.1 GCA_019245555.1 Betaproteobacteria bacterium | reverse complement strand
CGGCCAGCAGATCATGGGGACGGTGCTCGGCGCCGCCGCCATGGTGTCGAGCCTCGGCATGGCGATCGGCCCGTGGATCGGCGGCTGGCTCTTCGATGCGTTCGGCACGTACGCGCCGATGTATATCTACTCCTTCGCGATCGGCATCGCAGCGGCGGCGATCGCCTTTGCGTTCCCGCCGCCGGCCGTGCAGCAAAGCGCGCTGCAGCCCGCATAAAATCGAGCGATGAATCCCGCACCCGGTTTCAAGAAGCGTCCGGACTCGCGCATCGTGACCAAGCCCGCGGCACGGCGCGTACAAGTCACGCTGAACGGCGCCGTCGTCGCTGATACGAAGCACGCCATCCGCCTGGAGGAGGGGACATATCCGGCGGTCTATTACTTCCCGCGGAGCGACGTGAAGATGGATCTTCTCGAGCGCTCGCAGCACAAGACGCATTGCCCGTTCAAGGGCGACGCCTCGTATTTCTCCTTCCGCAACGGCGCGCGCGACGCGATCTGGAGCTACGAGACGCCGTACGACGAGATGCAGTCGATCGCCGGGCTCGTCGCGTTCTATCCCGACAAGGTCGAGATCAAGGAGCTCTAGGCGCCCACGCCCAGGTAGGTGCCCATGACCTGCGCGTCGTCCCGCAGCGCGGCGGGCGTGCCTTCGAAGACCACGGTGCCGTGGTCGATCACGTAGACGCGATCGGCGAGCGCGAGCGCCATCTCGGCGTTCTGCTCGACCAGCAGCATGCTCACGCGCTCGGTCTTGAGCTCGCGGATCGTGCTCATCACGTCGTTGACGACGATCGGGGCGAGGCCCTGTGAGGGCTCGTCCAGCAGGAGCAGATCAGGACCGGTGAGGAGCGCCCGCGCAATCGCGAGCATCTGCTGCTCGCCGCCCGAGAGCTCGCGCCCCTTGTGGTGCAAGCGCTCCTTCAGCCTGGGAAAGCGCTCGAGCACCATCGCCAGCTGCCAGCGTGATCCCTTGCGCTCGGCGATCGACAGGTTTTCCCGGGCGGAGAGATACGAGAAGATGCCGCGCGTCTCCGGCACGAGCGCGATGCCGGCGCGCGAGATGCGATGCGTGTCGAGCCCGGCGATATCGCGGCCCTTGTAGCGGATCGCGCCTTTGCGCGGCGGCCGCAGCCCGGTGATCGAGCAGAGCGTCGTGGTTTTGCCGGCGCCGTTGCGCCCGAGGAGGGCGACCACCTCGCCTTCGCCGACCTTGAGCGACAGGCCGTGCAGGATATGGCCGAGGCCATAGTAGGTGTCGATCGCCTGGACCTCGAGGATCACGCTGCGGCGCCTCCGAGATAGGCGCGCCGCACGTCGGGATTGCGCTGGATCTCCGCCGGCGTGCCCTCGGCGATGAGCGATCCGAAGTGCATGACCGAGATGCGGTCCGACACGTTCATGATGATGTCCATCTTGTGCTCGATGAGCACGACCGTGTAGCGGCCTCTCAGCGCGCGCACCAGCGCCACCATCTTTCGCGTTTCGTCGGGCGACAGGCCCGCCGCCGGCTCATCGAGGAGCAGCACGCGGGGTGCGGCGGCGAGCGCGATGGCGAGCTCGAGCTGGCGCTGCTCGCCGTGCGAGATCTCGCGCGCAAGGTGGTTCGCCTTCTCCGCCAGCCCGACGTCGGCGAGCGCGCTGCGCGCGCGCTCGGTCGTTTCCGGATAGTGCTGGGCTCGTCGCCACGTCAGGCCGCGCCGGGAGACATTGCGCGCGAAGGCCGCGATCCACACGTTGTCGAGGAGCGAAAGGGCGGGAAACACGTTGGTGCGCTGGAACGACCGCGCGAGGCCGAGGTGCGCAACGCGGTGCGAAGGCGTGCCGGTGATGTCCTTGCCGTCGAAGAAGAGCTGGCCCGAGCTGGGTGGGAACGCGCCGGTAAGCAGATTGAAGAGCGTGGTCTTGCCGGCGCCGTTCGGCCCGATGACCGAGTGCACGGCGCCGGCCTCCACGCGCAGCGTCACGGCGTTCACCGCGGTGAGCGCGCCGAAGGATTTCGTCAGGCCGTGCGTTTCGAGAAGCGCCATAGCCTCGACCAGGCTTCCACCACGCCGCCGCGGAAGAAGAGCACCACGATCACGAACGCCACGCCGAGCAAGAGCGGCCAGCGTGCCCATACCACGCTCATGGACTCCGACAGCCAGATGAAGACAAACGAGCCGATGATCGGCCCATAGAGCGACCCCGAGCCGCCGATCAGCGTCGCGAACACCACGTTGCCCGAGAACACGAAGCCGATCGCCTCCAGCGGCACGATGCCGAACAGCATCGCATACAGCACGCCGGCCGCGCCGGAGAAGGCGCCGCCGATGACGAACGCCGCCAGCTTGAAGCGCGGCACGTTGTAGCCGACGGCGTCGGCGCGCACCTCGTTCTCGCGGATCGCCTGGAGGATCTTGCCAAGCGGAGACTCGACGATGCGCTTCATGAGCCCGAGCGCGAGCAGGAAGAGCGCAGATACCAGCAGGTAGTAGTGCAGCGGCTCGGTGAGGCCGATGCCAAGGATCGCCGGGCGCGGGATTCCGGGCATACCGTCTTCGCCGCCGGTCACACTCGTCCACTGGTAGGCGACGAAGTAGAAGAGCTGGTTCAGCGCGAACGTCAGCATGATGAAGTAGAGGCCCGAGCGCTGCACGCACAGGTAGCCGACGAGAAGCGCGGAAAGCGCGCCGATGCCAATGCCGACACCGAGGGCGAGCGGCAGGCCGATCGCATGGTGCTTGAGGAGATAACCCGCGACGTAGGCGGCAGAGCCGAAGAACGTCGACTGCCCGAAGGAGAGCAGGCCGGTATAGCCGAGCAGCAGGTTGAGCCCGAGCCCGAAGATCGCGAAGATCCAGATCTCGGCCGCGATCGCCGGTCGGACGATGAGCGGCAGCACGCAGATCGCCGCGAGGATCAGCACGAGCGCTCTCATCGGATGCCGAACAGCCCCTGTGGTCTGACAAGTAGCACTGCCGCCATCACCGCGAAAATCACGGCGGTCGACGCCTCCGTCCAACAGGCGGCCACCACCGCCTGCGCGATGCCGATGATGAGTCCGGCGACGATCGCGCCGAGAAGATTGCCGAGGCCGCCGAGGGCGACGACGACGAAGGCTATGCCGAGCATGTCGGCGCCCATGCCCGGCGAGAGCCCGCGGATCGGCGCCGTGAGCGCGCCCGCGATGCCGGCGAGGTACGCGCCGAGCGCGAAGGCGACGGTGAAAAGACGATGGATGTCGATGCCGAGGTGCGACACCATCTCCTTGTTCTCGATGCCGGCGCGCATGATCGCGCCGTAGCGCGTGCGCTCGAGGAAGAGCCAGGTGAGCACGATCAGCACCGCGGCCGTCGCCATCACGAACAGGCGATACTTCGGATAGAAGGTGAAGCCGAGGT
>JAFARH010000037.1 GCA_019245555.1 Betaproteobacteria bacterium | reverse complement strand
GATCTTCAGGCACGTTGCGCAGGGCATGGTTGAGCGCCTCGATGCGCATCACGCTCCTCTTGCGGAAGGCTTCCATGCCCACCGGGATGCCGATGCGATCCCATAACGCGACGAGCCATGCGTCGTCGATCTGCAGCACGACGCCGGACTTGACGATCGTTTCGAACTCCACGCGCATCGCTTCAGCGATGGCGAAGACAAACTCTTCCTCGGTCTTGTAGTACTCGTTCCGCCGATAGACCTCCAGGCTCGCCGGCGCGGTGGAAGTGAGGAACGCGCGTTCCACCGGAACGTGGCGCTTCAGCTCCTCGATCTCTTTCGCGAGCGATGCGCCGCCGGTGTAGATGATCGGCGCGGTGCAGACCCAGATGGGCCGCACGCGCTTGATTTGCTCGCCCGGCGTGTAGAAGAGCGTGCCCTTGTCGCCCGCATATTTATAAAAGTCGGCAAAGACCTCGCGGTCTTTTCCCTGCGCGATGAGCGGTATTGCGCCCGGCGCCGGTGGCCGCGGCTCGAAGCCGCCGAAGCGCTCCTCCATATAGGAGAGCCAGTCGCCGCCCTTCGTGTATTCGCCCTCGTTGATGAGATCGAGGCCGATCTCCTTCTGCTTGGCGACGACCCAATCAACCGATGGTCCCGCGGGGAGGCTTCCCACGTGCGTGGTGAGGATCTTTTGGGTACTCCGTTTCATTTTTGGTATGGTACGGCTTCCCAAGAGGAGAAATGAGGAGGAGGTCCTAATGCTTCGCACCAGTTTCGTACTCGCTGCGGCGCTTTCAGCGTTCAGCGTGAACGCGCAGCAGACCGTCAAGATCGGGATGCCGCTCGAGCTTTCCGGTCAGTTCGCCGACACGGCGAACCAGATGCTGAACGGCGCCAAGACCTACATGAAGGAGCACGGCGACACAGTCGCCGGAAAGAAGATCGAGATCATCACGAAGGACGTCGGCGGCCCGGCTCCCGATGTCGCGAAGCGCCTGTCGCAGGAGCTGGTGGTGCGCGACAACGTGGATATCCTCGCCGGCTTTGCGCTGACGCCGAACGCCATGGCGGCGGGTGACGTCTCGGCCGAGGCGAAAAAGTTCATGGTAGTGATGAATGCCGCGACCTCGGCGGTGATCACAAAGTCGCCGTACATGATTCGCACGTCGGTGACGTTGCCGCAGGTGATGGAGACCTTCGGCACTTGGGCCGCGACGAAAGGCGGCATCAAGCAGTCCTACACCATGGTGACCGACTACGGTCCCGGTCATGATTCCGAAGCCGCCTTCCAGAGCGCGTTCAAGGCCGCGGGCGGCACGATCGTAGGCTCGGTGCGCTTCCCGGTTGCGAACCCCGACTTCTCCGCGTTCGTGCAGCGCGCGAAGGACATCAGCCCCGAGTCGATCTTCATCTTCATCCCTGGCGGCGCGCAGCCGGCAGCGCTCGGCAAGGCGTTCGCCGAGCGCGGCATCGATCTGAAGAAGACCAAGGTGCTCGGCTCGGGCGAGACGACGGCAGAAGCGGCCCTCAAGAGCATGGGCGACAACGCGCTCGGCATCATCACCGCCTGGCACTACGACTACATGTCGAAGGTCCCGCTCAACCAGAAGTTCGTGAAGGAGTACCAGTCGGTCGCCAACGGCCGTAACCCGGACTTCTTCTCGATCGGCGGATACGATGGCATGCACGCGATCTACGAAGCGCTGAAGAAGACCAAGGGCAACACCGATGCGCAGGCACTGGTCGATGCGGCCAAGGGCCTGAAGTGGGAAAGCCCGCGTGGCCCGATGATGATCGACCCCGAGACACGCGACGTGGTGCAGAACGTCTACATCCGGCGCGTGGAGAAAGTCGCCGGCGAGCTCGTCAACGTGCCGTTCGACACCATCCCGATGGTGAAAGACCCCGCCGGGGAGCGCCGCAAGACCCAGAAGTAGCCGGATGCTTTCCTCGCTCGCGGGCGTCCTCTTCGACGGGTTCGCCTACGGGATGCTGTTGTTCCTGCTCTCGGTGGGCCTGTCGGTCACGCTGGGGATGATGAACTTCGTCAACCTGGCGCACTGCAGCTTCGCCATGGTCGGCGCCTACGCCACGTTTTCCCTCGTCGGGCGCCATGGCTGGCCGTTCCTTGCCACGCTGCCGATGGCGTTCATCGCGGCCGCCGTAATTTCGGTAATTCTTGAGAGAACCCTTTATCGGCGGCTGTATCGGGCCAGCGACCTCGACCAGTGCCTCTTCACCATCGGCATCGTCTTCATCTCGATCGCCGTATATGCCTGGTTCTATACGACGGAGCAGCAATCGGTGCAGGTGCCCGACTGGTTGAAGGGCGCGCAGCACGTCGGTGCGATGTCGTTCGCCAATTACCGCATCTTCCTGGTGGTCATCGGCTTGGCGATTACGGCCGCCCTGGTGCTGCTCGTAGAGCGAACGCGCTTCGGCGCGCAGGTACGCGCCGCGGTCGACAACCAGCGCATGGCGCGCGGGCTCGGCATCGACGTCGACCGCGCCTTCATGTTCACCTTCGCGCTTGGCGGCGGCCTCGCCGGCCTCGGCGGCGCGCTTTCCATCCAGATGGTCGGACTCGATCCGACCTTCGCCCTCGCCTATCTGGTCTACGTGCTGATCGTCGTCGCAGTCGGCGGATTGGGTTCCATAGGCGGCTCTTTCGCCGCGGCGGTCGTCCTCGGCATCAGCGACATGGCCGGCAAGTACTACTTCCCCTGGCTCGGCGCCTTCCTCATCTACCTCGTGATGGTCGCCCTCCTCATGTGGCGACCGCAGGGCCTGTTTGGAAAACGCTAGATTCCGGCCGCTCGAGTATGTGTTCTGGGCGTGCACACTCCTGCCCTTCCTTGTCACGCCAAGCTACCTCTCGCTTGCGAGCCAGGTCGCAGTCACCGCGCTCTTCGCGCTGTCGCTCGATCTGATCCTCGGCTATGCCGGCATCGTTTCGCTCGGCCATGCCGCCTTCTTCGGCATGGGTGCCTACACCGCAGGACTGATCGCGAAGCATTACTGGACGGAACCGCTGAGCGGGCTCCTCGTCGCCGCCGTTAGCGCCGGCGTGCTCGGGTACCTGCTCAGCCACATCGTCGTTCGCTTCCGTCACCTGGCGCTCATCATGCTGACCATGGGCTTCGGGCTGCTGCTCGCCGAAGCCGCCAACAGTGCAAGCGCCCTCACCGGAGGCGCCGACGGGCTGCAAGGCTTCCACGTGCCCGGGGTGCTCGGCTTCAAGTTCGACATGTTCGGCCGGGCGGCCTACGCGTACGCGCTGGCGGTGCTCTTCCTCTGCTTTCTCGTGGCGCGCCGGATCATCCACTCACCCTTCGGGCTTGCACTGCGCGGCATCCGCGAGAACGCCACTCGCATGCCCGCGATCGGCGCGCCGACCCTTGCGCACCTGCGCAAGGCGTACACGATCGCTGCGGTCATTGCGGGCATCGCCGGCGCCGTGCTCACGCACACGACCTCGACCGTATCGCTAGAGACGCTCTCCTTCGGCCGCTCGGCCGATGTGCTCGTGATCCTGATCCTCGGCGGCGCGGGCCGCCTCTACGGCGGCATCATCGGCGCCATCATCTACATGGTGGCGCGCGACCAGTTCTCGGGCGTGAACCCGCAGTACTGGTACTTCTGGATCGGGCTCTTGCTCGTCGCAGTGGTCATGTTCCTCCCTAACGGCATCCTTGGCGGCTTGAGAGCTCTCCGCAAGAAACCTCAATAAGAGCTTCGGCTCGCTTGTCGTCGCGCAGGACGTGGCACTCGAGCTGCCGAAGGGCGCGCGCTATGCGCTCATCGGGCCGAACGGCGCAGGAAAGACGACGCTCATCAACCTCCTCACCGGGATGCTCGCGGCCGATTCCGGCACGATCCTGCTCGACGGTGCCGACATCACCAGCCTCAAGCCTTACCAGCGCGTGCATCGCGGGCTCGCCCGTACCTTCCAGATCAATACGCTCTTCCCTCGCCTCACGGCGCTGGAGTCCGTGACGCTCGCCGTGCTCGAGCGCGATGGACACGCGCACAACTGGTGGCGTGGCCTTGCGGCACACCGGCAGGCGATCGACGAAGCCGCCGGCATCCTGCGCTCATTGAACATCCCGGACCGGGAGACCGCCGAGCTCGCCTACGGCCAGCAGCGGCTCCTGGAGATCGCGCTGGCGCTCGCCACGCGGCCGCGCGTTCTTTTGCTCGACGAACCAGGCGCCGGCGTGCCGAGAGACGAGAGCGCCGCGCTCTTCAGCGCCATCGAGTCGCTCTCGGGCGAGCTCACCATCCTCTTCATCGAGCACGACATGAACGTCGTGTTCCGCTTCGCGAGCCGCATCATCGTCATGGTCGGCGGCCGCATCCTGCTCGAAGGCTCGCCTGACGAGGTCGGGCGCGATCCGCGCGTGCGCGAGGTCTACCTTGGCGGACATGCTCGAGCTGCGTGACAAATTTGATTGAAATGCACAACATCCGCGCCGGCTACGGCGACGCCGTCGTCCTCGACGGGATTTCGCTGGCTGTTAGCGAAAAGGGCAGCCTCGCAATCCTGGGGCGGAACGGCGTCGGCAAGAGCACGCTGCTCCTCACCATCATGGGCTACACGCGCTTGCATCGCGGTTCCGTAAGCTGGAAGGCGCAGGACATCTCGCGCCTGCCGCCCCACCGCCGAGCGCGCCTCGGCATCGGCTGGGTCGCGCAGGAGCGGGAGATCTTCCCGTCGCTCAACGTCGAGGAAAACCTGTGCGTGGCTGCACGCACGGGCGCCTGGACCCTCGAGCGCGTCTACGCATTGTTCCCGCGCCTCAAGGAACGGCGCGCCAATCTAGGGAACCAGCTTTCGGGCGGGGAGCAGCAGATGCTCGCGATTGCCCGCGCGCTGATGACAAACCCGGCGTTGCTGCTCCTCGATGAGCCGCTCGAGGGGCTGG
>JAFARH010000452.1 GCA_019245555.1 Betaproteobacteria bacterium | reverse complement strand
TGCGTGCCACGGCACGCATCGAATACGTAGCGCAATTCAACAAGAGGTGACGATGATTCGCATACTGACGGTTCTCATACTCTCCGCGCTTGCGCTACCGACGCTCGCGCAGAATTCGGCGCAGACGCCGGACAAACTCGGGCCCGGCGACGCAGTGCACATCACGGTGTTCCAGCAGCCGGATCTCACCACCGATGCACGGGTGAACGACCAGGGCTCGATCTCGATGCCGCTCGTCGGCCACGTGAAGGTCGGCGGCCAGACGACGAGCGAGGCGGCGAACACCATCTCCGAAGCGCTGAAGAGCGGACAGTTCCTGAAGAACCCGCAGGTCGCGGTCGCGCTCACCACGCTGCGCAGCCGCCAGGTCTCGATGCTCGGCCTGATCGTGCACCCGGGCCGCTATCCGCTCGAGGAATCGCACACGCGGCTCCCCGACCTGATCGCGGCAGCGGGCGGCATCGGCCTCGGCGGCGACGAGACCGTGACCGTCATTCGCGACGGCAAGGCGACGAAAGTGAACTCGCTCTCGAAGGACTTCGAGCTGAAGGGCGGCGACACCATCTACGTCAATGCCGCGCCGGTGTTCTACATCTACGGCGAAGTCATGCACGCGGGCGCCTACCCGGTGAAGAGCGGCATGACCGTCATGCAAGCCATCTCGCTCGGCGGCGGCATCACGCCACGCGGCAGCGAGAACCGCATCAAGCTGCGCCGCGCTGCCGCGAACGGCGGCTCGGTCGAGTTCGACGTCAACCCGGTCACCCAGGTGATGCCGAACGACGTCATCGTTGTCAAAGAAGCGCTTTTCTAGGGAGTCGTCCATGGATCTCAGCCAATACATCCTCGCCCTCAAGGCGCGACGCAAAGTCTTCGTGACGGTGCTTGCCGTCACCATCTTCACCGCGATCGTCGCGGCGCTCGTGATTCCGAAGCGCTACGACGCCACGGCGTCGATCCTGATCGACGCGCGCGACGAGCAGACGCTCGCTCCCGCGCACATGTCGCCGCGCGAGCGCGCCGGCTACATCTTCACGCAGATGGAGCTGATCGCGAGCGGCAAGGTCGCCCACAAGGTGGTGCGCGACCTCAAGCTCGCCCAGCAGCCCGGCATGCGTGAAGACTGGGAGCGCGACACCGGCGGCACGGGCTCGATCGAGGAGTGGATCGCCAACGGCCTCCTCGAGAAGCTGAAGGTCGACTCGGGCGCGAGCAACATCATCACCGTCAAGTATTCGTCGAACGACCCGAAGGTAGCGGCGGATGTGGCCAACGCGTTTGCCAAGGCCTACCTCGACGTGGCGCTCGAGCTTCGCACGGAGCCCTCGCGTGCCGCCGGACAGTGGTTCGACGAGCAGGTGAAGGCGCTGCGCGCCGACGTCACCCAGTCGCAGGCGAAGCTCGCTGCCTACCAGAAGGAAAAAGGCATCGCCGGCGGCGACGAGCGCATGGACGTCGAGTACACGCGCCTCGCGGAGCTCAACGCCGAGCTCTCCCGGCAGAAGGCGGCGACGATGGATGCGCAGACGCGCTATACGCAGTCGCAGGAGCTGATCAAGGACGGCGTATCGCTCGAGGCCTTCCCCGAAGTGCTCTCGAACGGCTACATCGTCACGGTGAAGGCCGCGCTGCAGGCTGCCGAAGGCCGCCTCGCGGAGCAATCCGAAGTGCTCGGGCCGAACCATCCGACCTATCAGCGCACCCAGGCTGAAGTGCAGGGCCTGAAAGAGCGGCTGAACAGCGAAGCCAACAAGGTTGTCGCGAGCCTCGGCAACGCGGTCAAGCAGAACCAGAAGCGCGTGGAAGAGCTGCAGACCGCGCTGAAGGACCAGTCGGACCGCATCATGAACCTGCGCGCGGCCCGCGTGGATCTCGCCGTGCTGACCCGCGACGTCGACAACGCCCAGCGCGCCTATGACGGCGCCCTTGGCCGCGCCATCGCCGTCAAGGTCGACAGCAAGGTCCGCCAGACCAACCTCGCCATGCTCACGCCCGCCGTCGAGCCGCTGAAGCCCGCGGTGCCGAAGGTCGGCCTGATCAGCGCGCTGTCCGTCGTCATCGGCCTGCTTCTCGCCGCCGGCATGGTCTACGTGCTGGAACTCATGGATCGCCGCGTGCGCTCCCGCTCCGACCTCGAGTCGCGCCTTGCAGTGCCGTCGCTCGGCCTGCTGTCGCGCTGGACGCCGGCCGGCGGTCGCCTGCTGCCGTCCCCTAACTCCAACGTGCGCACCACGCACGCCCTTCCGCGTCCCTGGTAGGAGAAACGCCAATGCTTGCGAAATCCACTGACAACGTCCTGCCCATCGATGGCACGTCCCGGCTGACGGGACGCCACATCGGCGCCATCCTGATGGACGAGGGCAAGATCACGCCCTCCGACGCGGAACAGGTGCTCAAGCGCCAGCGCGAGCTCGGCTGGCGCTTCGGCGAAGCCGCGATCGAGCTGAACCTCATCACCGACACCGACCTGCGCGAGGCGCTCGCCAAGCAGTACGAGTTCCCGTATCTCGTCGCAGGCCCGGATGGCGTCTCGAAAGAGCTCGTCGCCGCCTGGGATCCGTTCCACCCGGTCGTCGAAGAGCTGCGCGCCGTTCGCACCCAGCTTCTCATTCGCTGGTTCAACCCGGCCGCCGGCCGCCGTACGCTCGTCATCGCGAGCCCCGGGGCGAGGGAAGGGCGCAGCTTCATCGCCGCCAACCTCGCTGTGTCGTTCTCCCAGCTCGGACAGCGCACCCTTCTCATCGACGCCGACTTCCGTGCGCCGCGGCAGCAGGGCATCTTCAACATCGCTGACCGCTTCGGCCTTTCCTCCGTATTGAGCGGTAGGGCAGATCTGTCCGTCGCGGCTCCGGTAGCGTGGATTACTGGACTGGCGGTACTGCCCGCCGGCCCCGTTCCGCCGAACCCGCTCGAGCTGCTCTCCCGCCCGAGCTTCGCGGCGGTGCTCGCCAAGGCGCAGTCGGAGTACGACGTGATCCTGATCGACACGCCGCCGGCCTGCGACTACGCGGATGCGCAGAGCGTGGCGTTCCGCGCGGGCGACGTGATGCTGGTGTCGAAGCGCGACCAGACGCGCGTCGAGGACACCGAGCGCACGGTGAAGGAGCTCTCCGACGCGAGCGC
>JAFARH010000421.1 GCA_019245555.1 Betaproteobacteria bacterium | reverse complement strand
TGCGCGTGGTCGGCGTGCCTTACTCCGACAAGGAAATCGCCGGAGCGCGGGCAGAGGTGGCGGGAAAGACGGAAATGGATGCGCTGATCGCCTACCTGCAAAACCTCGGTACCGCGAACAAGAGGGGCAACTGATGGTCACGGTCATCGTCATGGGTACCTTCTTCGCGATCGTGTGGTGGGCCTATGCGCCGTCGCGCAAGGCCGACTGGGAACGCAAGGGCCAGCTCGATGACTGACTTCACGTCCGACTTCTGGAGCGTCTACATCGCCATCGTCACGGTGGTGTCGATCGTCGCCTGCGCGGTTTTCCTGAAGACGCAAAGCATCCGCCCGAAGGGCAATATCGAGACGACGGGCCACAGATGGGACGAGGACCTCGCCGAGTACAACAATCCGCTGCCGTTCTGGTGGTCCTGGCTCTTCTACATCACCATCGTGTTCGGCCTGGGCTATCTCGTCCTCTATCCCGGACTGGGCTCCTGGAAGGGTACGCTGGGCTGGTCGCAGGTTACGCAGCTGAGGGATGAGAACGCGGCGGCCGAGAAGCAGTTTGGGCCCCTCTACCAGAAGTTCGCGGCGATGGAGATCGAGGCGCTCGCCAAAAATCCCGAGGCGCTCGCCGTCGGGCAGAAGCTTTTCCTCAATCACTGCGCGCAATGCCATGCCTCCGATGGCGGCGGCTCGCGCGGCTTCCCGAACCTCACCGACAAGGACTGGCTGTGGGGCGGCGATCCGAAGACGATCGAGGCGACGATCGCGAACGGCCGCACCGGCACGATGCCGCCCTTTGGCGAAGCGCTCGGCGAGGCGAAGATCAAGGACGTCGCGCATTACGTAATGTCGCTCTCGGGCGGCGCGGCCGATTCGATCCGTGTGCTGAAGGGCCAGGAGACGTTCGCGCAGATCTGTGCCGCGTGCCACGGACCCGAAGGCAAGGGTAACCAGGCGCTCGGCGCACCGAACCTCACCGACCGCATCTGGCTGCACGGCTCGGGCGAGACGGCGATCATCCAGACGATCACGAACGGCCGCACGAACCAGATGCCCGCGCACAAGGCCCAGCTCGGCGACGCCAAGGTGCGCCTGCTCGCGGCCTACGTGCTCTCGCTGTCAGCGCCGGGCAGGTGAAGCTCCAGGACATTCCGGTCCGCACCGATGAGCAATCGCTCTTCGAGGTGCGGAAGAAGATCTATTCGCGCGCCGTGCACGGCTGGTTTGCGGCGCTGCGCTGGGCGGCAGTCTGGGCGACGCAGCTCGTCTTCTACGGCGGCGCCTGGCTCCGATGGAACGACCGCCAAGCGGTCCTCTTCGACATCGTCCACCGCAAGTTCTACATCTTCGGTCTCGTCTTCTGGCCGCAGGACGTCATCTACCTCACGGCGCTCCTCGTCATCGCGGCGCTCTCGCTCTTTCTCTTCACCGCGCTCGCCGGGCGGCTGTGGTGCGGGTACGCATGTCCGCAGACGGTGTACACCGAAATCTTCCTGTGGATCGAGCGCGTCATCGAAGGCGATCGCAATGCCCGCATGCGGCTGGACCAGCAAAGCTTCGCCAAGCGCCTGCCGCTGAAGGCGGCAAAGCACGCGGCATGGATCGCAGTCGCCTTTTGGACCGGCTTCACCTTCGTCGGCTATGTGACGCCGATCCGCGAGCTATGGAGCGAAGTGCTCAACCTCTCGACCGGTCCGTGGGAAACGTTCTGGATCTTCTTCTACGGCTTCGCGACCTACGGCAACGCCGGCTGGATGCGCGAGCAGGTGTGCAAGTACATGTGCCCCTATGCGCGCTTCCAGAGCGCGATGTTCGACAAGGACACGCTGATCATCACCTATGACGAGAAGCGCGGCGAGCCACGCGGCAAGGGCACTAACAAGGGCGACTGCGTCGATTGCGAGATCTGCGTGCAGGTTTGCCCAACCGGCATCGACATCCGGCGGGGGCTGCAGTACGAGTGCATCGGCTGCGCGGCGTGCATCGACGGCTGCAACCAGGTGATGGAGAAGCTGAAGCGCCCCTCCGGCCTCATCCGTTACTCGACCACGCACGCGCTCGAGGGCAGCCGGACGCGCGTGCTCCGGCCGCGGGTGTTCATCTATACGGCGATCCTCCTCGCCGTTGCCATAGTGGCGGGAGTGAGCCTGTACCTTCGCGTTCCGCTCAAGCTCGACGTCATCCGGGACCGCGCGGCGATCGCGCGCGAAGTGGAGGGCGGCCTGATCGAGAACGTCTACCGCCTGCAGGTCATGAATACGACCGAGCAGGCGCGCGCCTTCGAGCTGAGCGTGAGCGGGCTGCCGGGCCTCGAGCTATGGGGCGATCCAACGATCGGCGTTGGCGCCGCGACGAGCCGCATGGTGCTCGCGAAGGTTCGCTTGCCGGCGGACGCCGCCAAGCCTGGTTCCCATCCGATCGAATTCCACTTGCGCGCGCTCGGCGTGAATGGCGTCGAAGTGCGCGAACACTCGGTCTTCATCATCCAATGAACAAACCCTGGTACCGCCAACTCTGGCCGTGGCTCCTCATCTCCGGTCCCGCGAGCGTGCTCATCGCCGGCGCAGTCACGATGTGGCTTGCCTTCAGCACCGCAGACGGCCTCGTCGCCGAGGACTATTACAAGCAGGGCCTCGCGATCAACAAACGCCTCGCGCGCGAAGACGCAGCTAGGGCGCTCGGCGTCTCGGCATCGGTTGCTCTGCGGCCGGATCGGATCCACGTCGATCTGAAAGGCGCCGCGCCGGAGGCCCTCTTCGTGCACATGGCACACGCCACTCGCGCGGGCCACGACGTGCGCGTGCGGCTCACGCCGGTTGCGCCGGGCGCTTATGAAGCCGAGTTGGCGGGGCTGCCACGCGGGCATTGGCGCGTGGTGATCGAGGATCCGCGCGGTACCTGGCGCATCGCACGGGAGGCGTCATGAAGGTAGCCATGATCATCCTCTGGCCTGCGTTTCTCGCCGCCGGCGTCGCCGAGGTCCTGTTCTTCACCGTGTTCGACCCATCCGAGTTCGGCGCGGGTCGCATGGCCGCCTACTCGGCGGGGTTCCTGATCTTCTGGCTGCTCGCAGCGGCATCGAGCACGCTCACCTGCTTTCTTCAGCGCGGGGCCGAAGAGATCAACAAGGGGCGGAGCGGATAGCCCCGGCTACTTGGTGAGCAGGGAGAAAAACTTACGCGGCGTGGAAGGAGTTACAGGCTTCGCTGCCGGCTTCTTCGGCGCTGCCGCGCCGAAGACCGCCGCGAGCTCCCAGCTCCGCGTGCCGGGCTGCAAGCTGAGGACGAACCGCCGGCCGTCGTCCACCATCACCTCGAAGAAGGCGTGGGTCGCATCGTTCCAGCGCGCGAGCACGGCAAGGACCGGCAATCGCCGGCCGCCTAGATAAAAGGCGCAGGGGGTCTCCTCGCCTCGAGGTCCCCGGTTGCTGTGTACGCAAATCTTCATGTCGCGCGAAACGTGAGTTTGTTCCTGCAATAAGCAAGATTCGCAGCGGACCAGGATGGTCCGGTCGGACTTAGGTAGCGCGGACCAGCATCACCGGCACCGGCGCGTTGCGCACCACCTGCTCAGCATCGCTACCCATCACGAGGCGCCGAACACCGCGGCGTCCGTGCGTGCCGAGGACGATGAGATCGGCACCCGACTTCTTCGCCTGCTTGACGATGACGTCGGCCGCCGGGCCGGTGAGCGTCTCGAGCAGTACCGAGCTCGCCTTGACGCCGGCCTTGTCGGCCGCAGCCTTAGCGCTCCTCAGGATGTCGTGGCCTGCGCGCTTCACGCCTGCCATCATTTCGGCCATACCTGCTGCCGACGACTCCATGCCCATTAGCGCGATGTAGTGCTGGTCGGCGACGTGCACGAGCTGCAGTTGCGCGCCTTGCCCCTTGGCGAGGTTGATCGCCTCGCGCAGCCCCGCTTTCGAGGTCGCGCTGCCATCCACTGGAACCAGAATCCGCTTGTAGCCCATGGAACCTCCTTCAGCTTCGACTATGGCTCAATCTTCATGCACGGCACCAGCCCGTCAATTGATCGATATCAACAACCGGCACGCGGTGTGGGACACACTCATATGCATGAAACCTCTCACTAATGCGCTCCTGCGGATAGGTGCCGTATTGACGGGCGCGGCAATCATCATCGGCATCGCACAGCCCGGTTTATGGATGGGCGCGGGAATCCTCGCCGCAAGCTTCGCTGCGGCCCTCGGCGTGTCCCTTGCTCAGCCGCCGCAGAAGACCGGTTACCGCTAAGCCTTCGCTGCTATCGGGCGACGAGCACCGGAATCTTCGACTGCGCGAGTACGCGGCTCGTTTCGCTTCCGAGAAGTAGCGTGCTGATCGCGCCACGGCCATGCGAGGCCATCACGATCAAGTCGGCCCGCGTGGCGCGTGCCGCCCGCAGTATGCCGTGCCACGGTTTCTCGTCAGTTACGAAGCGCGTGGCACAACGAACTCCGGCCTTCTTTGCGGCGCTTTCCAGCACATCCAGCGCCTTCGAGGCGGCGTGCCGCGTGTATCTGCGGTAGTCCGCGGGCGTCAGGCCCGCCTGGTAGTAATGCGCGTGCTCGCCATAGGCGGCGGGCGAGGGTGAAATCACGTAGACGCCGATCACCTTCGCGCGCAGCGCTCGGGCGAGGCGCACGCCTTCACGGATTCCCTTGCCGGCGCGACCCGAGCCGTCGGTCGAGACGAGGATGCTACGGATGCGCTTTGACGTCGCCACGGCGGAGCCGGACCCTGTCCTCGAGCTGCCGACGCGCGGCGTCGAATCCGTCGCGGATAGCAGCGTGCACGTCGTCGTTGTGCTGCCGATCGACGGCGATCTCGCTGCCGGGCGTCTTGAGGTCGATCCGCACGGTGAACTGCGGTGTCTGATGGCCGACGCGTTCGACAACCACGCGACAGCTCACGAGGCGTTGATCGAAGTGCTGCAGCCGCTCGGCGTGCTGGCGAATGATCTGGTCCAGCTCATCGGAGCGGGGAACGTTTCGCAGCGTGATCTGCAGCGGCAGGAACACGGTCTAGGCATGCTCCAGGTGTATGCCGAGTACTTCGAGGGCGATCCCGGCCATGAGCGTAACCGCGCCGATCAATTGATCGGGTGAAAGCCACATGATGAGTGCGCCAGCGCGACCACGCCGATTGCGACCACACGCCGCCAGAGCCTGCGGCTCACAGCCAGGGACGCATCATCCATACCGGACTCGACTCCGGCCGGCAGCGCACGACCGGTGCATTCACTTTGAGGTCGATGCCTGTGGTCCAACGGCAGCCAGCGCAGAGGTCGAGCTCGACATCGCGCTTACGCACCGGGCAGTACACCCGGCCTTCGTCGATCAAATGCTCTTCAGAAAGGGGACGAAACATATCCCCAGCCTGCCTGAGCGGCCGGCGACCGCTTTGACCGGGATCAACCTCTAGGCGCGGCTGTCCAGCCGCCGTCGGACTTCGGCTTCGGCCTCGATCCAGTCCTGGACTTCATGCCCGGGCGCGAAGCCACGCTCCTTCGCTTTGAAGTACGCCGACTCCTGGATCAGCCGGTAGACCTCTTCGGGCGAAAGCTTCACGCCAGTATTGCCGCTCGCCTTGCCGTCCGCCGGACGTAGCGATGCAGTGTCAGGCGCGGCCTTACTTGGGCGCTGTGCTTGTAGTGGTTTCTTTCCTGTACTGCTGGTGGGTTTTCCTTTTGCCATGTGCATTCCTCGTCAATTGCCGGAGGCTTTTATGACACTAGCAAACTTGTGTAACGAGTTCTATCGAGACCACCTGTAGAATCGGCCGCGTTGTGCTTACCGTCGTAGACAGGACCTTCCGCCGAATGGGCGAGCGCTCCGGCATCCCGTTCGCCCTGCGGCTCACTGACGGCATCGAAGTACGCATCGGCAAGGGCGACCCCGAGTTCACGCTCATCTTCCGCAAGCGCCGCGCGTATTGGCGCATCGCGGCCTTCGGCCACGTCGGGTTGCTCGAGGCCTATTTCGCCGGCGAAGTGGATCTCCAAGGCAGCCTTGCCCGTGCGCTCGCCGCAGGCATGGCCGGC
Organism: Betaproteobacteria bacterium; assembly: GCA_019245555.1. Taxonomy (GTDB): domain Bacteria; phylum Pseudomonadota; class Gammaproteobacteria; order Burkholderiales; family SG8-39; genus SCGC-AG-212-J23. The sequence continues at coordinate 1,697 of JAFARH010000421.1, read as the reverse complement.
GCCGATGTGCCGAAGTTCCTCGTGACGATGCGGAACAACTTCCACGAGTTCCTGCACGCCAACACGAGCTGGATGCGGGCGAAGAAGAACGCCGAGTTTCACTACGCGCTCGGCCCGGAGTTCTACCGCTTCTGGCTCGACGATCCCCTGATGCTCTACACGTGCGCCTACTGGAAGGAAGGCACGCGCACACTGGAGGAAGCGCAACGCAACAAGCTCGATCACGTTGGCGCCAAGATCCTGCTCAAGCCCGGCGACGACGTCGTCGACATCGGCAGCGGCTTCGGCGGCTTCCTCATGTATGCGGAGGAGCGCTGGGGCGTAAAGGTCACCGGCTACAACACCACCCGCTCACAGGTCGAGCACGCGCGGCGCCAGATCGAATTCAAGCGCCTGAAGCAGACGACCGCGGTCGAGGGCGACTTCCGCAGCATGGATCGCCAGTACGACAAGGTGGTCTCGATCGGCTGCCTCGAGCATGCCGGTCGCGACGGTCTGGTGGATCTCATCCAGGCGCATGCTCGCTCGCTCAAGCCCGGCGGACTCGGGCTGATCCACTTCATCGGCCACGTCGGCTACTTCGAGACCGAATACTTCATCCGCAAGTACGTCTTCCCCGGCGGCTGGATCCCGAGCCTCGCCGACGTGATCGTCCACATGGAGAAGGCGGGCCTCGAGATCATCGACGTCGAGAACCTGCGCCGGCACTATGCGCTAACGCTCGACGCCTGGGCCGAGCGCTTCGACCGCAACTGGGACAAGATCCGTGCGCTCGATCCGTCGAGGTTCGACGAGCGCTTCCGCCGCATCTGGCGCGTCTATCTCTACGGCTGCGCCGAGATGTTCCGCGCCCCGACCGGGCGCACGCATCTCTTCCAGATCGTGTTCTCGAAGGGTAATGTCTCGATGAAGAGCTACCCGCTGAGCCGGAGCTTCCTCTACGAACAACAACCCCCAGAAGTCGCACTCCCGGAAAAAAGAACTCCTAGCCGCGCAGCTTAGCAGCGGCGCGGGGCCGGTCGGCCTCGCGAAAGACACCTCGAACCTATTTCGCGATCGCGCCAGCGCGGCGCGACGCCGGCTCGATGTGCGCGGTTTTAACGAGGTGCTCGCGGTCGACGCGCAGGCCAGCTGGGTCGACACCGAGGGCATGATCACGTACGAAGACCTGACGCGCGAATGCCTCGCGCATGGCGTCATGCCGGCTGTAGTGCCGCAATTGAAGACCATCACCCTGGGCGGCGCAGTCGCTGGCGTCGGCATCGAGTCCTCCTCGCATCGCTACGGTCTCGTGCACGACACCATGCTCGAGCTGGACGTTCTCCTCGGCGATGGGCGCGTCGTCACATGCACGGCGACCAATGAGCACTCCGATCTCTTCTTCGGCTTTCCGAACTCCTATGGCACGTTGGGGTATGCGCTCCGCGTAAGGGCAAAAGCGGTGCGCGTGAAGCCGTACGTGCATCTGCAGCACGTCGGTTTCGCGTCGCCGGGAAAATATTTCGACGAGCTCGGCCAGTATCTGCGCGCAGGCGCGCATGACTTCGTCGATGGCACCGTGTTCTCGCCCGATCGGATGTACATCACGCTCGGTCGCTTTGCAGACAAGGCGCCATACACGAGCGACTACACCTTCGAGCACATCTACTCCCGCTCGATCGCCGAGAAGCGCGAGGACTACCTCACGATCCACGACT
>JAFARH010000226.1 GCA_019245555.1 Betaproteobacteria bacterium | reverse complement strand
TGGAAAAAGTGCGCCTCCGTCTCGAGTCCCCAATGCCTAGCGACATGAAGGCGTTCGCCGAGGCGCTGTGAGGTATCAGCTTCTAGTCTTCGATTGGGACGGAACCATCATCAACTCTGCTGGCACGATCGCCGAATGCATTCGGCTGGCGGCCGCCGACGTCGGACTACCCGTACCAACGAAGGAACAGGCGAGCCATGTCATCGGCCTTGGGCTTCACGATGCGTTGCGCCACGCAGTGCCTGACCTGGCGCCTGAACGCGTGCAGGAGTTCGTCGAGCGCTATCGCGAGCATTTCCGCGCCAGCGAGCGCACGATGGACCTCTTCGGCGGCATGCGGGAGCTATTGGCCGCTCTTCACCGGGACCGAACATTGGGCATTGCTACCGGCAAGAGCAGACGGGGCTTGGATCGTTCCCTGGAGGCGACGGGGCTCGGGGTGTACTTCAAGGCCTCGCGGTGCGCCGACGAGACGAGCCCCAAGCCGCATCCAGCCATGTTGCTCGAGCTGATGGATGAGCTCGGCGCGGCAGCCGAAGGCACGCTCATGATCGGTGACACCTCGCATGACCTCGAAATGGCGCGGGCGGCGGGCGTGGATGCATTGGCGGTAACCTATGGCGCTCATGCTGAAGACAGCTTGCGTTCCTGCCAGCCGCGCGCTTGCGTGGCGAGTGTCGCGGAATTGAGCCGATGGTTGAGCGAGCAGGGATGATCTGCGCGTCACAGGCGCTCGCCGATTCGGGTCGCGGCGTGCGCTTCGAAGTGGAGTATTTCGGCGGGCCCGCCCCAGCCTTCGCGATCCGCCATCGCGGCCGCGTCCACGCATACTTGAATCGCTGTTCGCACGTTGCGATGGAACTCGACTGGCAGGAAGGAGTATTTTTCGATTCGGAAGGACGCGATCTGCTCTGCTCGACCCATGGCGCGACATACAGTGCCTCGAGCGGGCACTGCATCGGCGGCCCGTGCAACGGCACGCCGCTCGTGAAGGTCCTGGTGGAAGAACGCGACGGTAAGGTTTACTTCAAAGGGTTCGAAGATGACTGACGGTAATGGCTCCTGGGAACGTGATCTGGTCACCAAGCTGGCGTCCGAGGCGCTGAAGGAACAGCGGCGCCGGCGTAGGTGGGGCATCTTTTTCAAGCTGCTCACGTTCGCGTACATCACGTTCGTCTTGATTCTGGCGATGGATTGGTCAAACCGGGGCGATTTCTCGACAAGCAAGAAGCACACGGCCATGGTCGAGCTCTCCGGCGTCATCGCACCCGGCAGCGATGCGAGCGCCGAGAAAGTGACCGCCTCGCTGCAGGCCGCGTTCAAAGACAAGAACACGCAGGGCGTGATCATGCGCATCAATTCGCCGGGCGGCAGTCCGGTGCAGGCGCAAACGATCTACGACGAAATGAAGCGCCTGCGGAAGAAGTATCCCGACATTCCGCTCTATGCGGTTGTCGAAGACATCTGCGCTTCGGGCGGCTACTTCGTGGCCGTCGGCGCTGACCGCATCTATGTCGGCAAGGCGAGCATCGTCGGCTCGATTGGCGTGCTGATGAACGGTTTCGGCTTCACCGGGTTGATGGACAAGATCGGGGTGGAGCGCCGGCTCATCACCGCGGGCAAGAACAAGGGGATGCTCGATCCATTCTCGCCGCTCGAGGCGAAGGACAAGACTTACATCTCGGGAATGATGGAAGACATCCATCGCCAATTCATCGACGTGGTGAAAGAGGGCCGCGGCAAGCGCCTAAAGGAAACGCCGGATATGTTCAGTGGGCTCATCTGGACGGGCGAAAAGAGCGTGGAGCTCGGCCTCGCTGATGGATACGGCAGCCTCGATTCCGTGGCGCGCGACGTCATCAAGGCCGAAGACATCGTCGACTACACGATGAAGGAAGGATTCGCCGAGAAAGTCGCCAAGCGCTTCGGCGCCTCGGTAGCGAGCTCTCTGTGGGATTACGCCCTGCGCGCCCAGTGGGCGCCGAGCTTTTAGGCCGCGAGCAGTAGAAACACCGCTGGCCGCTTGCCGATGGCGTCCTTGGAGCGGCGCCATTCGGCCACGGTGCGTGTACGCACCGACTCTGTGCTGAGCGTCAAATCGGCGGCCACACACAGCCGGGTCGCCGGCGCACAAACCTCGAGCAGGGCGGAGTAGAGCGCCTCATTGCGGTAGGGCGTCTCGATGAAGATCTCCGTTTCGCGCTCGCGACGCGAGCGGGTTTCCAGTTCCCGAATGCGCTTCGCGCGCGGCACGCCTTCGCGCGGCAGGTAGCCGCAGAACGCAAAGCGCTGGCCTTCGAGGCCCGATGCCATCAGCGCGAGCGTGATCGACGAGGGGCCTATGAGCGGCACTACGCGAAAGCCCTGGCGATGTGCTGCCTCGACGAGTTGCGCACCGGGATCTGCGATGGCGGGGCAACCCGCCTCGGAGAGCAACCCGAGCGGCCGCCCGGCGCGCAGCGGCGCGAGCAGATCGGCTTTGTCTTCGATCCCGACGATGCCTAGTTCCCGCACCGGCATGCCGAGAGCGCCAAGGAATGCGCGCGCGGATTTGGCGTTCTCGACGGCGAAGTCTTTGATGCTCCTGATGATGCCTAGCGCTGGCGCGGGCAGCGCATCCTGCGGCTCGCCGCCGAGCGGTGTCGGGATGGCGTAGAGAATCAAATGACCTTGAGGCCGGCGTGCTCGAGCATTTCAGTGAGCGCGATGAGCGGAAGGCCGATGAGCGAGGTCGGATCCTCGGTATCGATGCGCGCGATGAGCGCGATGCCGAGTCCTTCGACCTTGGCGCTGCCGGCGCAATCGTAGGGTTTTTCGCGGTGGAGATAGTCCTCGATACGCTTATCGTCCATCTGCCGGAAAAACACGCGGCATGCCACGACTTTCGATTGCACGGCGCCATTCGCGGCATCCAGCAGCACCACCGCCGTATGGAAGTCAGCGTACTTCCCGCTTACGGAGCGCAGTTGCCGCACGGCAGTCGAATGGTCGCCCGGCTTGTTGAGGATGCGTCCGGCGCTGGTCGCCACCTGGTCCGAGCCGATGATCAGTGCATCCCGATGTGCTGCACGCACCGACTGGGCTTTGAGCTGCGCGAGGCGCAACGCGGTATCGGGCGCGTCTTCATCGCTCAGTGGGCGCTCGTCGGCATGCGGCGCCGCCACCGAGAAGGGCATGCCGAGGCGCTGGAGTAGCTCCTTTCGGTAAGGGGAAGTCGAGGCTAGAACGAGCGGACGAGACTTACCCATCACTTTGTTTTGACGAGGGAATTCCTAAGATGATATCATCCGCCCCCTTATGTCGCACCAGCCGGTCATCGACGGCTTTGAATTCGCAACGGCCGGAGCGACGCAAGAGGGAAAGCTGCCGCTCGCGGGCTTTCCGCGCCTCAAGGATCAGCTGGTCTCCGATACTGGCGACGTAACGTACGCGCTTCGTGGCGTACGCGACGCGCGTGGCCGGCCGAGTCTGCATCTCAGCGTGCGCGGAACGCTACAGTTGCGATGCCAGCGGTGCCTCGGCCCGCTAGCGCACGACGTGGAGACGCAGCAGGTGCTGGTGCTGGCGGGTTCACAGGAAGAGATCGACGCGGAACCGGCCGGAGTAGAAGACCCGGATCGCGTAGTCGCAGGGAAGGAGATGTCGGTGCGCGATCTCGTCGAAGACGAGCTGATTCTCGCGCTGCCGTACGCGGCCCGGCACGAGGACTGCGAGCCTCAGCACGAGGGAACGGATGCAAGCGAGCGTGCGATGAGTTCGCCGTTCGCGGGCCTGCGCGGCATGATGCAGCGCAAGCATTAAACCCATAGCTATAACGACAGAGGAGCTTTACATGGCAGTCCATCAAAACAAGAAATCGCCGTCGCGGCGCAACATGCGCCGCTCGCACGACAGTCTCGATGCGCCTCCAGTGGCGATCGAGCCGACGACCGGGGAGACGCACCTCCGCCACCACATCAGCCCGACCGGCTTCTACCGCGGCAAGAAAGTCGTCCGCACCAAGGGCGAGTAACCCTCGCTGGGAACGCCTCAGGTCACGTTGGCCGTTGACTGCATGGGAGGCGATCACGGCCCCCATGTGACGGTGCCGGCTGCGCTCGACTTCCAGGCGCGCGCTGCCGACGTCGCCATCGTGCTCGTCGGTCTTCGTGAGCCAATCGAGAAAGAGCTGAAGGCTCGCGATGCGACCGTCAGCGAACGACTGCGCGTGCATCCGACGACTGAAGTCGTGGCGATGGACGAGCCGCCGGCGCAGGCGATGCGCTACAAGAAAGATTCGTCAATGCGCGTCGCCATCGATCTGGTGAAGGAGGGCGCGGCGCAGGCGGCGATCAGCGCCGGCAATACAGGCGCTCTGATGGCCATCTCCCGTTTCGTGCTGAAGACCATTCCCGGCATCGACCGCCCGGCAATCGCGACCGTGCTACCGAACCAGAAAGGCAGCTTTACCTACGTGCTGGATCTCGGCGCCAACGTCGATTGCACTGCCGAGCAGCTCATGCAGTTCGGCGTGATGGGCGCGATGCTCGTCGCCGCCGTCGAGCACAAGGAGCGGCCGAGCGTCGGTCTCCTCAACATCGGAGCCGAGGACATCAAGGGCAATGAAATCGTGAAGCGCGCGGGCGAGCTCCTGCGCACGAGCGGCCTCAACTTCTACGGCAATGTGGAAGGCGATGACATTTACAAGGGCACGACCGACGTCGTGGTCTGTGACGGCTTCGTCGGCAACTCGGTCCTGAAAGCCTCGGAAGGCGTGGTCAAGATGATCACGGGATTCCTCCGAGAGGAGTTCAAGCGCAATCCCTGGAACATGATTGCAGCGTTCATGGCGACGCCGGTCATCAACGCGCTCCGCGCACGCATGGATCCAGCACGGTACAACGGCGCGACGCTCGTCGGCCTGAAGGGCATCGTGATCAAGAGCCATGGCTCAGCAGACAAGCGCGCCTTCGCGCACGCGCTCGAGAGCGCGCTCGAAGAAGTGCGCAACGACGTTCCGCAGCGGATCGCCCAGCAGATGGAGAAACTCGCGGTGGCGGCGGCATGATCTACTCGCGCATCGTCGGTACGGGCAGCTATCTGCCGCCGAAGGTGATGACGAATCACGACTTCGCCGCGCGCCTCGAGACGAGCGACGCCTGGATCCGCGAGCGTACCGGCATCGTCCAGCGGCATATCGCCGACAAATCGCAGACTTCGAGCGACCTCGCGCTCGAGGCGGCGCGGCAGGCCCTGAAGGCGGCGGACGTGAAGGCGGATGCGATCGACCTGATCATCGTCGCCACCTCAACTCCGGACTTCGTTTTCCCGAGCACGGCTTGCCTGCTTCAGGCGAAGCTCGGCACCAAGGGCTCGGCAGCGTTCGATGTGCAGGCGGTGTGCAGCGGTTTCGTCTACGGCCTCGCCACCGCCGATGCAATGATCAAGAGCGGTGCTTATAAGAAAGCGCTGGTCATCGGCGCCGAGGTGTTCTCGCGCATCCTCGACTGGAACGATCGCGGCACGTGCGTCCTCTTTGGTGACGGCGCCGGTGCAGTCGTGCTCGCCGCAGGCGACAAACCGGGCATACATGCGAGCGTCCTTCGCGCAGACGGCAGCTACGCCGGCATTCTTTCGGTGCCGGGCAATGTCTGCGGGGGCAACATCACCGGATCGCCCTTCCTGCAGATGGACGGCCAGGCGGTGTTCAAGTTCGCCGTCCGCGTGCTGGATGAATCGGCGCGCGAAACCCTTGCAGCTGCCGGCATGAAGGTGGAAGACGTCGATTGGCTCATTCCGCACCAGGCGAACGTACGTATCCTGGAGGCGACTGCACGCAAAGCGGGCATCGCGCGCGAAAAGCTGGTGGTGACGGTCGATCATCACGGCAACACGTCCGCGGCGTCGGTGCCGCTCGCGCTCGACGAATACATCCGTGCGGGAAAGATCCGCCCGGGCGAGCGCGTGCTGCTTCAAGGCGTCGGCGGCGGCTTCACCTGGGGTTCTTCGCTGGTGACGCTGTGAGGCTCGCCATGGTGTTCCCGGGGCAGGGCTCGCAGGCCGTCGGCATGCTGAAGGGCTACGATGGTCTGCCGGAAATGGCGCACGTCATCGACGAAGCTGCGAAGGCGCTCGGCACTGACTTCGTCAGGCTCATGGACCACGGCCCAGCCGAGGCACTCAACCTGACGGTTAACACGCAACCCGCGATGGTCACGGCTGGCTACTCCGTCTATCGCGCGTGGCGCGCGCTCGGCGGCCCCGCGCCCGAGATCGTCGCGGGGCACAGCCTCGGCGAGTACACGGCGCTCACCGCCGCAGGCGCGCTCGAATTCCGCGACACGCTCCCGCTCGTGCGCTTCCGCGCGCAATCGATGCAGGAAGCGGTTCCCGAGGGCAAGGGTGCCATGGCGGCGATCCTGATGCTTGACGATGACGTTGTGCGCGCAGCATGTGCGGAGGCGGGCGGCGAAGTGCAGGCCGTCAACTTCAATGCGCCGGGACAAGTGGTCATCGCTGGTGAGAAAGAGGCGGTGAACCGCGCGATCGAAGCGTGCAAGGCGAAAGGCGCGAAGCGCGCCATGCCGCTGCCGGTGAGCGCACCGTTTCACTCGACGCTGATGCGGCCGGCGGCGGAGAAACTGCAGGGCTATCTCGCCAAGGTGAGCGTGAAGGCGCCCAGCATCACGGTCATCAACAACGTGGACGTTGCCGTGGAGCGTGACGCAGCGCGCATCAAGGATGCGCTCGTGCGCCAGGCGGCATCGCCGGTGCGCTGGGTCGAGACGATCAAGAAGATGGCGGAGATGGGCGCGACGCATATCGTGGAGTGCGGACCGGGCAAGGTTCTCGCCGGCATGACCAAGCGCATTGCGCCTAATGTGCAGTCTGTGAACCTCTCGGAGCGTGCATCGGTCGAGGCGGCGCTCAAGGCGTTGAAAGGATGACCATGCTCGAAGGCAAAGTGGCCGTCGTCACCGGCGCATCGAGGGGCATCGGCCACGCGATCGCGCAGGAGCTCGTGAAGCAGGGCGCAAAGGTCGTCGGCACTTCGACCAGCGCCGAGGGCGCGGCGAAGGTTCCGGGCATCGGCAAGGTGCTGAACGTGCGCGACGTCGCGCGGTCGGACGCGTTCATCGAGGAAGTGCAAAAACAGGTGGGCGACATCGCGATCCTGGTAAATAACGCCGGTATCACGAAGGACAACCTCGCGCTTCGCATGAAGGATGCCGACTGGGACGAAGTAATCGAGACCAACATGCGTGCCGTTTTTCGCCTCTCTCGCGCGGTGATGCGCGGCATGATGAAGGCGCGCTGGGGCCGCATCATCAACATCACATCGGTGGTGGGCGAGTCGGGCAACGCCGGACAGGCGAACTACGCGGCCGCCAAGGCGGGCGTCGTCGGCATGACGAAATCGCTCGCGCGCGAGCTCGGCAGCCGCAATATCACGGTGAACTGCATTGCGCCGGGTTTTATCGACACCGACATGACACGCGCGCTGAGCGAAGAACAGAAGACGGCTTTGCTCGCGCAAATTCCCTTGGGCCGATTAGGACAAGCGGCTGATATAGCCGCGGCCGTCGCCTATCTGGCTTCTCCTGCCGCCGGTTACGTGACGGGCACTGTGCTCCACGTCAACGGCGGCATGTACATGTAAAATACGACCCCCTTTCGGAGGACAGAGAATGGCGGAGAACATCGAGCAAGCAGTCAAGAAAATCATTGCCGAGCAGCTTGGCGTGAACGAGGGCGAGATCAAGAACGAGTCTTCGTTCGTCGACGACCTCGGCGCTGATTCGCTCGACACCGTCGAGCTCGTGATGGCACTCGAGGAGGAGTTCGAGACCGAGATCCCGGACGAGGAAGCCGAGAAGATCACCACCGTCCAGCAGCCCATCGACTACATCAAGGCGCACGGCAAGAAGTAAGCGCGCGTCGCCGCACCCAAGGCAAATCGACCCGTGAACCGCCGGCGAGTCGTCGTCACCGGCCTCGGCATCGTCTGTCCCCTCGGCAATAGCGTAGCCGAAGCCTGGGATAGCGCGCTCGCAGGCAAGCCCGGGATCACTCTCATCACCCGCTTCGATCCCTCGCGCCTCGCGTGCCAGATCGCGGGCGAGGTGAAGAATTTCGACCTTTCGCCTTACATGTCGCCGAAGGAAGCGCGGCGCATGGACCTCTTCATCCACTACGGCATGGCGGCGGGGCTGCAAGCGTGGCGCGACTGCGGCCTCACCATCACGCCGCAGAACGCGGAACAGGTGGGAATTAATTTCGGCTCCGGAATCGGCGGGCTGCCGCTCATCGAGTCGATGAAGGAAGAGCTCGACAAGAACGGCCCGCGCCGCATCTCGCCGTTCTTCATCCCGGGCAGCATCATCAACATGATCGCGGGCCTCCTTTCGATCGAGATCGGCGCGAAGGGGCCCAAC
>JAFARH010000206.1 GCA_019245555.1 Betaproteobacteria bacterium | reverse complement strand
GCAAAGCCGCGCACCTGGCCGCCGGAGTCGCGGAGCGCCGTGATCGCGACGCTCGCCCAAAAGAGGCTGCCGTCCTTGCGCACGCGCCAACCTTCTTCCTCGAAGCGGCCTTCCTTCGACGCGACTTTCAGCTCGTGCTGCGGCCACTTTCGGTCGAGCGCTTCCTGCGGATAGAAGACGGAAAAATGACGCCCGAGGATCTCCGAAGGTTTGTAACCCTTGATGCGCTCGGCGCCGGGGTTCCAGCTAATGATGTTTCCTTCGCGGTCGAGAAGAAAGATCGCGTAGTCCTGCACGCTCTCGACGAGCAGCTTCAGCGGGTCGTCGAGACCGAGGATTTCTCGCGCTTTCCGGTTCGAATCAGCCATTCAGGTGCGGGTAAAAAATAGCCGAATATAGCTGTGAATGATTGAACTAGTCGTGTCGTTGCCCGACTACAAAAATATGGTGGCCAAGGCCGGAATCGAACCAGCGACACACGGATTTTCAGTCCGCTGCTCTACCAACTGAGCTACTTGGCCGGCGGGAATTACTGACTGCGGAAAGGCGCGGATTATAACCGTCGCCCCCAATGAAAAGGGCCCATCGCGTGGGCCCTTTCCGGTTACTGCAGGTAAGCCGTGGCTTACATATCCATGCCGCCCATGCCGCCCATGTCGGGCATGCCATGGGAGTGACCACCGGCGCCGCCCTTCTTCTCTTCCACCAGCTCCGCAACCATGGCGTCGGTGGTGAGCATTAGGCTGGCAACCGAGGCCGCGTTTTGCAGCGCGGTGCGCGTCACCTTGGTCGGGTCGATCACGCCTTGCTGCACGAGATCGCCGTATTCCTCGGTCTGCGCGTTGAAGCCGAAGTTGCCCTTGCTCTCGAGCACCTTGTTCAGCACGACCGAAGGCTCGGCACCGGCGTTGTCGACGATGATGCGGAGCGGCTCTTCGAGCGCCTTGAGGACGATCTTGATGCCGGCTTCCTGGTCTTCGTTGTCGCCCTTGAGCTTGCCGATGGCCTGCTTGGCGCGCAGGAACGCCACGCCGCCGCCGGGGACGATGCCCTCCTCGACCGCCGCGCGCGTCGCATGCAGCGCGTCTTCCACGCGGGCCTTCTTCTCCTTCATCTCGACTTCGGTCGCAGCGCCGACCTTGATGACTGCAACGCCGCCGGCGAGCTTCGCCACGCGCTCTTGCAGCTTCTCTTTGTCGTAGTCGCTGGTCGCTTCGTCGATCTGCACGCGGATCTGCTTGACGCGGCCCTCGATGTCCTTCTTCGAGCCGGCGCCGTCGATGATGGTGGTGTTCTCCTTGCCGGATTCCACCTTCTTCGCCTTGCCGAGATCCTTGATCGTGGCGTTCTCGAGCTTGAGGCCGAGCTCTTCCGAGATCACCGTGCCGCCAGTAAGGATCGCCATGTCTTCGAGCATCGCCTTGCGACGATCGCCGAAGCCAGGCGCCTTGACGGCGACAGTCTTCAGAATGCCGCGGATGTTGTTCACCACAAGAGTGGCGAGGGCTTCGCCTTCCACTTCTTCGGCAATGATCAGCAGCGGCTTGCCGGCCTTGGCGACCTGCTCGAGGATCGGCAGGAGCTCACGGATCGAGCTGATCTTCTTGTCGTGCAGGAGGATGTAGGGATCCTCGAGTACGGCGATCTGCTTCTCGGGGTTGTTGATGAAGTACGGCGAGAGATAGCCGCGGTCGAACTGCATGCCCTCGACGAGGTCGAGCTCGTTCTCGAGCGACTTGCCGTCCTCGACGGTGATCACGCCTTCCTTGCCGACTTTGTCCATCGCGTCGGAAATGATCTTGCCGATGTTCGAGTCGGCGTTGGCCGAGATCGAGCCGACCTGCGCGATTTCCTTGGAGCTCGAGCAGGGCTTGGAGATCTTCTTCAGCTCATCGACCACAGCGACGACCGCTTTGTCGATGCCGCGCTTCAGGTCCATCGGGTTCATACCGGAGGCGACGTACTTCATGCCTTCGCGGACGATGGCTTGGGCGAGAACGGTCGCCGTCGTGGTGCCGTCGCCGGCCACGTCGGAGGTCTTGGACGCGACTTCCTTGCACATCTGCGCGCCCATGTTCTCAAACTTGTCCTTGAGCTCGATCTCCTTCGCCACCGAGACACCGTCCTTGGTGACGGTCGGGGCGCCGAACGAGCGCTCGAGCACGACGTTGCGACCCTTCGGCCCGAGCGTGACTTTCACGGCATCGGCCAGGATGTTCAGGCCGTGGACCATGCGTACGCGGGCGCCTTCGTGGAATCTGACTTCTTTGGCTGGCATTGTTGCGTTCTCCTAACTAGAAATTTTGCTCAGTGACCTTCGATGACGCCCATGATGTCTTCCTCGCGCATGACGAGGAGCTCATCGCCTTTGACCTTCACGGTCTGGCCGGAGTACTTGCCGAACAGCACGCGGTCGCCGACCTTGAGGTCAACGGGAATCAGTTTTCCGTTGTCGTCCTTCTTGCCCTTGCCCACGGCGACGATCTCGCCCTGGTCGGGTTTCTCGGCGGCGGTGTCGGGAATGACGATGCCACCGGCGGACTTGCGCTCCTCTTCGATGCGCTTGACGATCACACGGTCATGCAGCGGACGAATTTTCATGCGGGCTCCCAAAAATATAAAATTCGATGTATTACAATGGGTTGCGATGCCGCAGCCCCGTAGATCCAAGAAGCTGGTGCCTCTTAGCACTCACCTCGGACGAGTGCTAATAATAACGGCGGCCGCGTTTGGTTTCAAGAGCGCAGCCGCAGATTTGCCGCCGGCTACCGCCAAGGCCCTGCGCAACGCGGGGATTCCGGAAAAAAACGTTGCCGTCTGGGTACAGGAGGTCGGCGCCGCGCGCGCGACCCTCGCCTGGCGCGCCGATGCGCCGATGAACCCGGCCTCGGCGATGAAGATCGTCACCACCTACGCGGGCCTTGAGCTCCTGGGGCCCGCGTTCCGCTGGAAAACCGAGGTCTATCTCGATGGCGACGACCTGATCCTTCGTGGTACCGGCGACCCGAAGCTCAATTACGAGAGCTTCTGGATGTTGTTGAGGAACCTGCGCGGGCGCGGCCTGCGCGAGCTGCGGGGCGACATCATTCTCGACCGCAGCTACTTTGCTTCGATGCAGGCGGGACCGTTCGATAACGACACGTATCGACCGTACAACGTCCCGCCGGATGCGCTGCTCGTGAACTTCAAGTCTCTGCGCTTCACCTTCATTCCGGACGGCGACAAGGCCGTGCGCATCTATATCGAGCCGAATCTCCCTGGCATGGAAGTCGTGAACCAGCTGAAGCCCGGTGCAGGCGACTGTCCGGACGGCACGCGCGCATTCCGCGAGCAAATCCAGGCGTCATTCCAGTCGCAGCCGCCCCGTGCGAGCTTCCTCGGTACTTATGCGCTTTCGTGCGGCGAGCGCGAGCTGAATGTCGCGCTGTACGACCCGCAGGAGTATTTCGCCGGTATCGTCCGCCAGCTCTGGAGCGAGATGGGCGGATCCTGGAAAGGCACGGTGCGCGAAGGAAGCGTGCCGCCAGTAGCGAAGCTCCTCTACGTTCACGAGTCGGAACCGCTGTCCGAGGTCGTGCGGGACATCAACAAGTTCTCGAATAACGTGATGGCGCGCCAGCTCTTCCTGACCATCGGCGCCGAGCGCGGCACACCTCCGGGCCGGACAGAAGAATCGGCGCGCGTCATCCGTCAATGGATCGCCGCCAAGAAGATCGCTGCTCCCGAGCTCGTGCTCGAGAACGGTTCAGGTCTTTCGCGCCTCGAGCGCATCAGCGCTCAACATCTCGCGGCGCTGCTGCAGGCGGCGTGGCGCAGCCCAGTGATGCCGGAGTTCGTCTCGTCGCTGCCGATCGTGGCGGCAGACGGCACGATGAAAAAGCGGCTGCTCAGCGGACCGGTCGCCGGCAGCGCGCATATCAAGACGGGGCTCCTCAACGATGCGCGCACGATCGCCGGCTACGTGCTCGACCGGCAGGGCAAGCGCCAGGTGGTGGTGATGATGGTGAATCATCCTCGCGCGCCGGAGGCGGACCCGGCGATGGATGCACTGATCGAGGCGGTCTACCGCCAGGCTATAGGCCGAGCTCGCCCCACAACGAATCGACCCGGCTCTTCGTCTGCGCGTCCATGACGATCGGGCGGCCCCAGCGGCGCTCGGTCTCGCCCGGCCACTTATCGGTCGCGTCGATGCCGATCTTCGAGCCCAAACCCGCCACGGGGCTCGCGAAATCGAGATAGTCGATCGGCGTGCGCTCCGCAATCAGCGTGTCGCGCGCCGGATCGACACGCGTGCTCAACACCCAGACGACTTCCTTCCAGTTCCGCACGTCGATGTCCTCGTCGCAGACGATGATGAACTTCGTGTACATGAACTGGCGCAAATAGCTCCACACGCCGAACATGACGCGCTTCGCGTGCCCGGCGTACTGCTTGCGCATGCGCACCACCGCTAATCTGTAGGAACAAGCCTCCGGCGGTAGATAGAAATCCAGGATCTCGGGGAACTGCTTAGATAGCAGCGGCACGAAGATCTCATTCAGCGCCTCGCCGAGGACTGCTGGCTCGTCCGGCGGCTTGCCGGTGTAGGTCGAGTGGTAGATCGGCGAGCGCCGCATCGTGATGCGGTCGATCGTGAGAACGGGAAAACGCTCAGCCTCGTTGTAGTAGCCGGTGTGATCGCCGTGCGGGCCCTCCTCGGCCGTGTCACCGGAATGGATGGCGCCTTCCAGCACGATTTCCGCCGTCGCCGGCACCTGCAGGTCGCTGCCGATGCACTTCGCGAGCTCCGTGCGAGCACCGCGCAGGAGTCCCGCGAACTGGTATTCGCCGAGCGTGTCGGGGATTGGCGTGACCGCAGCGAGCATCGTCGCCGGGTCGGCGCCGAGCGCGACGGCGACGGGAAACGGACTCTTGGAAGCGGCCACGTGATCGCGGAAGTCGAGCGCGCCGCCGCGATGCGCGAGCCAGCGCATGATGACGCGGTTCTTGCCGATCACTTGCTGGCGATAGATGCCGAGGTTCTGGCGGCTCTTCTGCGGTCCGCGGGTGACCGTCAGCCCCCACGTGATCAACGGACCCGCGTCGTGCGGCCAGCAGGTCTGCACGGGCAATTTTCCGAGGTCGACGTCGGCACCTTGCCAGAGCACTTCCTGGCAGGGCGGCGACGAGCGCTCCTTCGGCGCCATGTCGAGCACGCGCTTGAAGACCGGAAACTTGTCCCAAAGGTCGCGCAAGCCCTTGGGCGGCTCAGGCTCCTTGAGGTACGCCAGCAGCTTGCCGACCTCGCGCAGCTCGCCAAAATCCTTCGCGCCCATCGCGGCAGCGACGCGGGAGACCGTGCCGAAGAGATTCGCCAGCACCGGCATGTCGTGCCCGGTTGGGCGCTCAAAGATGAGAGCGGGCCCGCCTTCGCGGAGCACCCGGTCGCTGATCTCGGTCATCTCGAGCTTTGGCGACACGCTCGTGCGAATGCG
The DNA here is from genome assembly GCA_019245555.1 of Betaproteobacteria bacterium. GTDB lineage: Bacteria > Pseudomonadota > Gammaproteobacteria > Burkholderiales > SG8-39 > SCGC-AG-212-J23. The sequence goes on along the minus strand of JAFARH010000206.1, from coordinate 8,078 downwards.
CTTGAGCTCACCCTTCGCCTCAAGCTGGGCTATGAATTCCCGGAGGTCGCGGTAGCTCATCGCGCGGACGTCATCAGGCGCTCCGCGGCCATCTCAGCGAAGTCGAGCAGCCGCGGGTCGCGCCCGCGCGCACCGTAGGCACGCTCCGAGCCGCCCAGCGAAAGCGTCATCGTGGTTGAGCCGCGCCACCCCAGCACCGCGAGGTACGCGCCGCCGATGACACCGCCGAGCGCAATGGCTGGCAGCAGCGCAGCGAGCACCTCGGTGAATCGGAGAAGGCCGTATAGCGCGCGCGCGACCCCTTGCGGGTTTGCCGCCATCTCTTGTGCCGAAGTGTGGGCAAAGCTGCCAAGCGGGGAAGCTACCGCAAGGAGGAGCAGCGCCGCTATGAGGCAAGCAATGCCCCATCCGAGACGACGGGGCTCGCGTTTGAACGACACCTTGATCGCGGTCACGCGAGCGAGCGGAACGGTCTCGAGCTCCGCATCGCTGCGATGCACCAGGCAGCGCGGATAAAGGATCAGCTGTGAGCCGCGCAAAGCGCCGTTCCTGAAATCAAAGCGCGTGAGCGCGAGCTGCGACTCGTCGTTCACGGCTGCGCAAAGCTCGCGGCAATGCCGGCGAACACGGCGGCGCCGACCCAGTTGTTGTGACGGAACGCCTTGAAGCAGCCTTCACGGCTGCGCTCGCGGATCAGCGTCCAGTGATAGACCATCATCGCGCCGGCGAGCGCAAGGCCGAGGTAATACGGCCAGGCGAGTGCGCGCAAGGCACCCACCACAGCGAGCAACGCGAGCATGAGACCGTAACTCGTCATGACGCCGGCGACATCCCACCGCCCGAGCGTGAGCGCCGAAGTGCGGATACCGAGCCTCGCATCATCTGCGCGATCCACCATGGCGTATTCGGTGTCATAAGCGAATGCATAGAACACATTGGCAGCGAGCAGGAGCCAGCATTCGAGCGGCAGCTGGTCCTGCACCGCGGCATAGGCCATCGGAATGCCAAACCCGAAAGCGATGCCGAGATAAGCCTGAGGGAGTGCGAACACACGTTTCGCATAAGGATAGGTCGCCGCGATGGCGAGACCGAGGAAAGAAAGCACGAGCGCAAAGCGATTGAGGTAGAGCACCAGACCGAAGGCGGCGACGGCGAGGATCGCGCCGACGACGAGGGCCTCCCACGGCGCGATCTCGCGCGCGGCCAGCGGGCGCAAGCGCGTGCGCTCGACATAGGGATCGAAATTCCGGTCAGCGAAGTCGTTCACCGCACAACCGGCCGAACGCATGAGGAGCGTGCCGGCGACGAAGATGACGACGATGCCGGCGCCCGGTTTGCCATCCGCGGCAAGCCATACGGCCCACAGCGTCGGCCAGAGGAGCAGCAGCGTGCCGATGGGCTTGTCGAGGCGGATGAGACGCTCGTAGGCGTCGAGGCGCCTTGCGATGAAGGCGAGATCCACGCCCAAAGGATAACTCAGGCTTGCGTCAGGTCCTTGCGGCTACCGAGCCAGCGCTCGACATGTGCGCGCGCCGCGGCGGGGTGGTGCTCGATCATCTCCTCCGCCGCCGCGATCGCCATCCCGACGAGATCGGTGTCGCGCTGCACGTCAGCGAAGCGCAGCAACGGGTCTCCGCTTTGGCGCTCGCCGAGATATTCGCCGGGGCCGCGCTGCTCAAGGTCGCGCTGGGCAATGATGAACCCGTCGGTGTTTTCGTAAATCACCTTGAGCCGCTCGCGAGCCGTCTCGGCGAGCGCCTCACCGTAGAGAAGGATGCAGACACTTTCGCGCGAGCCGCGTCCGATCCGCCCGCGAAGCTGGTGCAGCTGCGCAAGGCCGAAGCGCTCGGCGCTTTCGATGACCATGAGTGACGCATTCGGCACGTCGACGCCGACCTCGATGACCGTGGTGCAGACGAGGAGCTGCACGCTTCCGGCGATGAACTCCTCCATCACCGCGGCCTTCTCTTCCGGTCGTAATCTGCCGTGGAGCAGACCCACTTTGAGGCCGGTAAGCTCGTTCTTCAGCCGCTCATAGGTTTCCACCGCAGTCTGCACGCCTTCCTTGGATTCTTCGATGACCGGACAGACCCAATAGGTTTGCTGCCCTTCCGCGCAGGCGGCGCGGATGCGCGTGAGCACTTCGGCGCGCTTGCCGGCAGAGAACAATCGCGTCTTCACGGGCTGGCGACCCGGCGGCATCTGGTCGATGACGGATACGTCCAGATCCGCGAAGTAGGTCATCGACAGCGTGCGCGGGATCGGCGTAGCGCTCATCATCAACTGGTGCGGCGCCGTGTCGTCGCCTTTCTTGCGCAGCGTGAGGCGCTGCTGCACGCCGAAGCGATGCTGCTCGTCGACAACCGCAAGCGCGAGCCGGTCAAAGCCGACGCCCTTCTGCACGAGCGCGTGCGTACCGATGACTATCTGCGCCTCACCGGAGGCAATCTCAGCCCGCACGCGTTTTTTCTCGGCAGCGCTGAGACCGCCATGAAGCCAGGCGATACGCACTCTGAGCGGCGCGAGCCATTCGCTGAACTTGCGATAGTGCTGCTCGGAAAGAATCTCGGTCGGCGCCATCACCGCCGCTTGCGCGCCGGAGTCGACCGCGGCGAGGCAGGCGATCGCGGCGATGATGGTCTTGCCGCTGCCGACGTCGCCTTGCAGGAGCCGCTGCATCGGATGAGCCTCGGTCAGATCGTTCACCACCTCGTTCAGCGCGCGCTCCTGGGCGGCGGTGAGCTTGAACGGCAGCTTGCGAAGAAAGCTATTCAGCAGCGGGCCGGCGCGCAGCGCCTGCGCGCGCCGGCGGCGCCGTGTTCGGTACGCGAAGCGCATCGACAGCTGCTGCGCGAGGAGCTCATCGAACTTGACGCGACGCCAGGCCGGATGCGTGTGCCCGATGAGGGACGCAGCATCGATGCCCGGCGGCGGCCGATGCAACAGCTTGACCGACTCCTCGAATCCAGGAAGCGAGTATCGGCGGCGCAGCTCCGGCGGCACGGTGTCTTCGAGCGGCCCGGCATCCAGCGCCTCGAGCACCTTGGGGCGGAGCGTTCCTTGGCCAACACCCGCCGTGGCGGCGTATACCGGTGTCAGCGTTTCGGGGAGGGGCTCATCACCGGCGACAAAGCGGTAGCGCGGATGCACCATCTCGCCCAGGCGCGCCTCGCCGAATGCGCGCACGAGCTGCCCGTTTTCTATCGCGCGCTTGAAGGCGGCAACCTGGCCCTGATGGAAATGGAAGAATCGCAGGATGAGCGGCCCCTCCGCGTTGACGATCAGCTGCCGCTTCCCTCTGAAGACAACGGCCACGCGTTGCAAGCGGGCCTGGATAAGCGCCGGCTGGCCCGGCGGCGCGGCATGCACCGGCGTCAGGACGGTTTCGTCCTCGTAGCGATGCGGCAGGTGCAGGACGAAGTCGAGGCGCGAACGGAGCCCCAGCTTCTCCAGCGTGCCGGATTTCACCCCGCGTGGAGGATGGCGTCGATCTCGACGAGGGCGCCGCGCGGCAGGCCGGCGACGCCGACGGCGGCGCGGGACGGGTACGGCTCGCGCACGTACTGCGCCATGATCTCGTTGACGCGAGCGAAGTGCGCAAGATCAATGAGATACACGGTCATGCGCGCGCTATGCTCGAGGCCGAGGCCGGCTGCGGCCGCGACGGCCGCGAGGTTGCGGAACACGCGGTGCGTCTGTCCCTCGATGCCCTCGGCGAGCTGCATCGTCGCCGGATCAAGACCGATCTGGCCCGAGAGATAGACGGTGTTTCCGGCGCGCACCGCCTGCGAGTAAGTGCCGATCGCCTCGGGTGCGTCGCGTGTCTGGATCGCGGTTTTCATGCGAGTTATCTTAGCCCAATGATTTCGAGCCTTGAGAAACTGCTTGGCACGCCGCGGGACAACGCGCTCTTGCGCTATTCGCTCGGCCTCGAGCATGCGAAAGCCGGCGATCACACCCGAGCCGCGCAGTATCTGCGCGACGCGGTCGAACGCGATCCGCAATATTCAGCGGCCTGGAAGGCGCTCGGCCGCTCGCTCACCGAAGCGGGGCTGCAGGCGGAAGCAATCGATGCGTATTCGCGCGGCATCGAGGCCGCACGGGCCAAGGGAGATCGTCAGGCCGAGAAAGAAATGACGGTGTTCAGGAAGCGGCTGGAAAAAGCCGCGCCAGGACCGCAGAAAGACTCGAAATAAAGCTTTCCTTGCCGACGAGCTCGTCGGCACCGGCACGCCGCGCGGCCGCGGCCGCCTCCGGTGTGTCGAAGAGCGAGAGTCCCACCACGGCAGGCGCACCCGCGGTTGCTTTCACCTGCTGAACGAGCTCCATGCCGCGCTTCGGCCCCATGCCGAGGTCGAGGAGCAGCACATCCGGCATCGAATGCTCGACGAGCGCGAGCGTCTGCGGCGGATTGCTGGCGGTGCCGGCAAGCGTGAAGCCCGGAAGGCTTGCTACGTAGTTCGCGGCGGCGGCGAGGAACGCCGGACTGTCATCGGCGATCGCCACCTTCTTCAACTTGGGAGCTTCTTCTTCCATCGGATCGGACACGAGCATAAATCGCGCGCGCGACGACCGGTATCAGGGCGTGCCCGTAGTGGTGCCTCAGGAATCCCCTAGAACGTCAGAAGTTGTCAGTCGTGGGACGTAGTTGTCAGGCGTCGGGCGGCACGAGCCCGGTGCGCAGCGCGTAGCGCACGAGTCCGGCGACGTCGCGGATTCCAAGACGATCCATGATTTGTGCGCGGTGCGTCTCTACTGTCTTCACTGAAAGGTTGAGCAGGAAAGCGATCTCTTTTGTGCTTTTGCCGCCAGCTACAAGGCGCAATACCTCGCGCTGACGCGCGGTGAGGACATCCGGCGCCGCATCACCGCCTGTGCGCTGCACATAACCTTCGACCACCTGGCGCGAGACCGCGGGGCTGAGCCAGCTCTCTCCTCGCATGACGCTCCGCAGCGCGAGCTCTAGCTCTCCCGTCGCCGCGTCCTTAAGGAGATACCCGGCCGCGCCGGCACGCAAAGCCTGCAGTACGTACTCCTCGCCGGCATGCATTGAAAGGATTACCACTCGCACGGACGGCACACGCTCGCGCATCTGCGCCGCAGCCTCGAGTCCGGTAATTCCCTTCATGGCGATATCCATCAGCACGACATCGGGTTGCTCGCGCGCGGCGAGCTCGAGAGCTTCTTCGCCGCTCGACGCTTCGCCGACCACAGTGACTTCCGCCATCGCGCCGAGGAGCGAGCGAATTCCTGCCCGCACCAGCGCGTGATCGTCCGCGAGGAGAACGCGGATCGTCATGCGGCCTGCTCGCTCGGCTGGCGGCGCGGCGGAAAGCTGGCGAGAAGCACGGTGCCTTGTCCCGGCGACGCCCGTAGCTCGAAGGATCCGCCGGCGAGCGCGACGCGCTCTTCCATGCCGATGAGACCGAGGCTTGCGCCGCTCGCGCCCCGACGGCGCACGGCATCGAGGTCGAAACCGCGTCCATCATCCCGGACCGAGAGCACCAGGCGGCCGCTCGCCATGGACAGGCGGACCCACACGGTCCGCGCCTTGGCGTGGCGCACGACATTGGTGATCGCCTCTTGTGCGACACGGAAGCAGGCAGTCTCCGTGTCAGTCTCGATGTCCTGCGGCGCGTCGTTCGCATCGAAATGTGCGGCGAGGCCGGCCAGGCTCGCCTGGCGATCGAGGTGCGAGCGCAGCGCTGCGGCAAGGCCGAGATCGTCGAGCTGGGGTGGGCGCAGGCTGAGTGAGAGCTGGCGCACGCGCTCGAGGGTGTGCTGCACCGTATCCACGCCTTCAGCGATGCGCGTCCGCAGCGCGGGCTCGGCGCCCCGCTGCAGTGATTCCACCTGGATCTTGAGCGCCGTCAGGGCCTGTCCGATGTCGTCGTGCAGGTCGCGTGCCAGGCGGCCCCGCTCCTCTTCCTGCACTTCAAGCAGGCGGCGCGACAGCGCACGCAGGCGTTCATGCGAGTGCTCGAGCTCGCGGTTGACGCGTTCGAGCGCCTGCTGCGTGCGCACGCGTTCCGTAATGTCGTTGATCACGACGAGGCGAGCCCGCCGGCCGCGCCAGCCAACCAGGTGGCCAACGCCGTCGATCTCGATCGGCTCGCCGTTCTTGCGGGCATGCCGGAAGACGCCGCGATAAACCGAGCCGCCAGGCTCGTTGCGCAGGAAATCGCGGCGCTCGTCGGCCCTGCGAAGGTCGGAGGCGGTCATGCCGAGAAATTCGTCCCGCGTATATCCATAAAGGCGCAGCGCAGCATCGTTCACCGCGAGGAACTTCAGGTTCTCATCATCCAGCACCCACATCGGCAACGGGCTCGACTCGAAGAGCATCCGGTAGCGGCCGGCCTGCGGATCGATGCGGTCGACGAGCTGCTGGAGTTTTGCGGCAAGCGGTCGCCACGGGCTCATTCGCCGCAGATAGTACCGCTGGCACGCCGATTGCGATGAGCCTGTCGATGGGAAAGTCTTACACGCCGGCCCACCGGGACAGATGCGCGACGGAATCCGCCCGGGCTGCGGGCCTGAGGTACGTGAGCGACGCCTCGCCAGGCATCACCCGACGCGCGACCGGAAAAGCATTTCGCTATCTGTCGCCGAACGGCGCAAGGGTGCGCGATCGAGCGACGCTTCATCGCATCCGCGAGCTGGCCGTTCCGCCAGCCTGGACCGACGTCTGGATCTGCCCGCGCGCTGACGGTCACATCCAGGCGACTGGGCGGGACGCTCGTGGCCGCAAACAATACCGCTACCACGAGCGCTGGCGCGAGGTTCGAGATGAAACGAAATACGGCAGGCTGGCGGCATTCGCCCGCGTCCTACCGCGGATTCGCCGCCGCGTAGCGCGGGACCTCGGCCTCCCCGGCCTGCCGCGCGACAAGGCGCTGGCGACCATCGTGCGCCTCCTTGAGGCCACGTTCATCCGCATCGGCAATGCCGAGTACGCGCGGGAGAACGAATCGTTCGGGCTCACGACCCTTCGCGAGCGCCAGGCGCGGGTGAACGGCTCGACATTGCGCTTGCGGTTCAAGGGCAAGAGCGGCGTACCGCATGAAGTGGAATACACCGATCGCCATATCGCGCGAATCGTTCAGCACATGCAGGACCTGCCCGGCGAGGAGCTCTTTCAATACGTGGATGAAAAGGGCGAGCCGCACCCTATCGAATCCGACGACGTCAACGCGTACCTCAAGTCGATCGCCGGGGCCGAGTTCACCAGCAAGGACTTCCGTACGTGGGCTGGCACTCTCCTTTGCCTGCGTGCACTACGCCGGCTTGACGCGCCGGCGTCCGCAACGGCGGGCCGACGCGAAGTCACGCAGGCCGTGCAGGCGGTAGCGAAGGAGCTGCGCAACACGAAAGCGGTGTGCCGCAAGTGCTACATCCATCCCACGGTCATCGACACCTATCTTGATGGCCGCTTGCAGAACGCGGCGGGCACCCGCTCCGACCATGCGGCGCTCCTTGCACTCCTCGAGAAGAAACGGCCGCGCAAGAGCGCGCCTTCGCTCGCGTCGACGCTCGCACGCTCGCTGGCCCGTCGACGCCGGCCCGAGCACGTTTCCACCGCGAACCATGTTTAGATCAATCGCCACGGCAATCGCATTGCTCTGCCTCGCGCCTGCATGGGGACAGGGATCTGGCAGCCAGATCCGTTCGACTCCGCAAGTCCCACAACCCCACGATGCCGCATCAGTGGACGAACGAGCCGCGCCGAATACGGGTATCTGCGACCGCCTGGAGGGTGACGCTCGCAAAGCCTGCCTCCAGCAACAGCATGAGCGCGCCGCTACGCGCGAACCTCAGAGCGACCGCTCAGCTTCCGGTGTCGATTCGGGCCCGGGCTCGACCGGCATGGGATCGGGCGCGGGCGGAAGCGCGTCGGGCTCAGGCGGCACAGCGCCGCGGTAGCAGGAAAAATTTGGTGGAGTGGAGGAGGATCGAACTCCCGACCTTCGCATTGCGAACGCGACGCTCTCCCAGCTGAGCTACCACCCCGTTCGGAGAGGGCGGGATTCTACCGTATGCCTGCCCCCGCAGGTATCATCCGCGTTCCGCAATCGAGGCAC
>JAFARH010000079.1 GCA_019245555.1 Betaproteobacteria bacterium | reverse complement strand
TGATGGAGACGCTCAACCTCTCCGGCACGCGCGGCTACGGCACGGGCGGCACGGTGCACCGCATCGTCAACAATCAGATCGGCTTCACCACCTCCGATCCGCGCGACGCGCGCTCTACCCTCTACTGCACCGATGTGGCGAAGATGGTCGAGGCGCCGATCTTCCACGTGAACGGCGATGATCCGGAAGCTGTGCTCTTCGCGACGCAGCTCGCGCTCGACTTCAGGAACAAGTTCCACAAGGACGTGGTGATCGACATCGTCTGCTTCCGCAAGCTCGGCCACAACGAGCAGGACGAGCCGTCGGTGACGCAGCCGCTGATGTACAAGAAAATCGGCGGGCACCCTGGCACGCGCAAGCTCTACGCCGACCGGCTCATCACGCAGGGCGTGGTCCCGGCGGAAGAGCCGGAGGCAATGATCAAGCAGTACCGCGACACCCTGGACGCCGGGCAGGCGTCGGTGAGCCCGGTGCTCTCCAACTTCAAATCGAAGTTCGCTGTGGACTGGGCGCCGTTCCTCGGCGCTAAATGGACTGACGCGGCGGACACGCATGTGCCGCTCGCCGAGCTGCAGCGCCTCGCCGAGCCGCTCACTTCGGTGCCGCAGGGCTTCAAATTGCATCCGACCGTCGCGCGCGTCCTCGAAGCCCGCAAGCAGATGGCCGCGGGGAAGACACCAGTTGATTGGGGCATGGCCGAGTCGCTGGCCTACGCCTCACTCCTTTCTAATGGTTACGACGTGCGGCTATCGGGCCAGGATGCGGGCCGCGGTACCTTCGCGCACCGCCACGCGGTGTTGCACGACCAGGACCGCGAGCGCTGGGACGCCGGGACGCACATCCCGCTGCAGCACATCGGCAAGGACCAGGGCGACTTTGTAGTCATCGACTCCGTGCTGTCCGAAGAGGCGGTGCTCGGCTTCGAGTACGGCTTCTCGACCGCCGAGCCGAACGCACTGGTCATCTGGGAAGCGCAGTTCGGTGACTTCGCTAACGGCGCGCAAGTGGTGATGGATCAATTCATCAGCTCCGGCGAGACGAAGTGGGGCCGCGTGTGCGGGCTCGTGCAGCTCCTGCCGCACGGCTACGAAGGGCAGGGCCCCGAGCACAGCTCGGCGCGCCTCGAGCGCTACTTGCAGCTTTGCGCCGAGCACAACATGCAGGTGTGCGTGCCGTCGAATGCCGCGCAAATCTTCCACCTGCTGCGCCGGCAGATGCTGCGCCCGTTCAGGAAGCCGCTCATCGTGATGACGCCGAAGTCGCTCTTGCGTAAGAAGGAAGCCGGTTCTTCGATCGAGGAGCTCGCGAGCGGCACGTTCCAGACGGTGATCCCGGATACGACCACCGTCGACCCGAAGGGCGTGAAGCGCGTCATCGCGTGCTGTGGCAAGGTGTACTACGACCTCGCCACCAAGCGCATCGAGACGCAGCGCTCGGACGTCGCCATCATCCGCGTCGAGCAGCTCTATCCATTCCCGCACAAGCAGTTCGAAGCGGAGATGAAGCGCTACCCTGGCGCGACCGAGGTGGTGTGGTGCCAGGAAGAGCCGCAGAACCAGGGGGCCTGGTACCAGACGGCACACTATTTCCGAGAAAACATGCGCGGCGACCAGACGCTGTACTATGCGGGCCGCCCAGCCTCGGCTTCACCCGCCGGGGGCTACATGGCCCGCCATAACGAGCGCCAGAAGACTCTAGTGGAGCAAGCTTTCGGTAAATACAAGTAACACCCAGTAATCCCGGCGAGTTACTCGCTGGTTTTTCGATAACCCGGTGGACGCTCAGCGGAAGCCGGGGAAAAACTGAACGGGGGAAGTGCATGGCAATCATCGAAGTCAAGGTCCCGCAGCTATCCGAATCCGTCGCGGAAGCGACGCTCCTCGACTGGCACAAGCAGGAGGGCCAGCCGGTCAAGCGCGACGAAAACCTGATCGACATTGAGACCGACAAGGTCGTGCTGGAGCTGCCGGCGCCCGCCGACGGCGTTCTCGTCAAGATCATCAAGAAAGCGAAGGAATCGGTCGGCTCGGGCGATGTCATTGCCCAGATCGACACTGAAGCGAAGACCGGCGCCGCGGCGCCCGCGCCGTCAGCGCCTGCGGCCAAGCCCGCAGCTGCTCCGGCTCCAGCCGCCGCGAAATCGCAGCCTGCAGTGATGCCCTCCGCGCAGAAGCTCGCGGCGGAGAAGGGCATCGACACCTCCAAGGTCGCTGGTACCGGGCGCGATGGCCGTGTCACCAAGGGAGATGTCCTCGGACAGCCCACAGCTCCGGCGAAAGCACCACTGCCGCAGGCGGCACCGCCGGTGAACGTCGATCAATTGCTCGCTGGACGCCCCGAGCAGCGCGTGCCGATGTCGCGTCTGCGCCAGCGCGTGGCCGAGCGCCTCGTGCAGTCGCAGTCGACTGCAGCGATCCTCACCACGTTCAACGAAGTGAACATGGCGCCGGTGATGGAGATGCGCAAGAAATACCAGGATCGCTTCGAGAAAGAGCATGGCACGCGCCTCGGCTTCATGTCGTTCTTCGTCAAGGCGGCGGTACATGCGCTGAAACGCTATCCGGTGGTCAATGCCTCCATCGATGGCACGGATATCGTCTACCACGGTTACTTCGACGTCGGCGTCGCCGTGGGCAGCCCGCGCGGACTGGTAGTTCCGATCCTGCGGGATGCGGACCGGATGAGCTTCGCCGAGATCGAGAAGAAGATCGGCGACTTCGGCAAGCGCGCGCAGGACGGCAAGCTCGGCCTGGAAGAGCTCACCGGCGGCACGTTCTCCATCTCGAACGGCGGCGTGTTCGGCTCGATGCTCTCGACGCCGATCATCAATCCGCCGCAGTCGGCGATCCTGGGCGTGCACGCGACGAAGGAGCGCGCGGTGGTCGAGAACGGCCAGATCGTCGTGCGCCCGATGAACTACCTCGCGCTCTCGTACGATCATCGCATCATCGACGGCCGCGAGGCGGTGCTGTTCCTCGTCGCGATCAAGGACGCGCTCGAAGACCCGGCGCGGCTGATCCTCGAGATCTGAGGTCATGACCGTCGCCGAGGAGATCGCGAAGCTCCACGAGCTTCACGCACGCGGCGCGCTCAGCGCCGAGGAATTCGCGCGCGCCAAGGCGCGCATCCTCGGCACCGAGCCGATCCCGCCTTCGAGCTTTCCGGTCAATCGGCTGCGGCGCACGACCGACGATAGCTGGATCGGCGGCGTATGCGGCGGCCTCGGCAAGCTGACCGGCGTCGAGAGCTGGATCTGGCGCATGGTGTTCGTCTTCGGGCTGCTCTTCGGCGGTTTCACTCTTTTCGCCTACATCGTCCTGTGGATTTTTGTGCCACGCGAAGGCACCTAGGGAGATACCACGTGGCGGACACTTTCGACGTAGTAGTGATTGGCGGCGGGCCCGGCGGCTATGTGGCCGCCATCCGCGCCGCGCAACTCGGCCTCAAGACAGCGTGCATCGACGAAGCGAAGGTCTCCGACGGCAAGCCGGCGCTCGGCGGCACCTGCACCAACGTCGGCTGCATTCCGTCCAAGGCGCTGCTGCAAAGCTCGGAGTATTACGAGCACGCGGGGCACGGCTTCGCCGATCACGGTATCAAGGTCAAAGGACTGGATCTCGACCTCTCGACGATGCTCAAGCGCAAGGAAAAGGTCGTAAAGTCGAGCAACGACGGCGTTCTTTACCTCTTCAAGAAGAACAAGATCCAGTTCTTCCACGGCCGCGGCAGCTTCGGCAAATCGCCGAACGAGCTGCTCGTCGGCGGCCAGACTCTCCAGGCGAAGCACGTGATCATCGCCACCGGCTCCAACCCGCGCGCACTGCCTGGAGCGGATTTCGACGAAAAACTCATCCTCAGCAATACCGGCGCGCTAGCCATCCCGGATGTGCCGAAACGGCTCGGGGTCATCGGGGCAGGGGTCATCGGCCTGGAGATGGGGAGCGTCTGGCGCCGGCTCGGGGCGGACGTGACCATCCTCGAGGCGCTTCCGGCATTCCTTGGAGCCGCCGATGAGGCCGTCTCGAAGGAGGCGGCGAAGATCTTTTCGAAGCAAGGGCTGAAGATCGAAGTCGGGGTCAAAGTCGGAAGGATTGAGGCCAGGAAAACCGTTAAGGTTCAATACACTGCCGCCGATAACTCAAGTAAGACTCTAGACGTCGACAAGCTCATCGTTTCGATCGGCCGGGTACCCAATACGGAGGGTTTGAACGCCGCCGGGGTAGGCCTCAAGGTCGATGACCGTGGCTTCATCGCGGTCGACGGCGAGTGCAGGACCAACCTGCCGAATGTCTGGGCCATCGGCGACGTGGTCCGTGGACCGATGCTCGCGCACAAGGCGGAAGAAGAAGGGGTCGCGGTAGCCGAGCGGATTGTCGGTCAGAAGCCGCACATCGACTTCAACACCGTGCCATGGGTGATCTACACCGCGCCTGAGATCGCCTGGGTCGGCGAGACGGAGCAGCAGTTGAAAGCTCGCGGCGCGGATTACCGCGCGGGCAGCTTCCCATTCATGGCCAACGCCAGAGCGCGCGCGATCGGCGATACCAGCGGGTTCGTGAAGTTCCTCGCCGATGCGAAGACCGACCAGATCCTCGGTGTGCACATCATCGGACCGTTCGCCGGCGAGTTGATCGCGGAGGCGGTGGTAGCGATGGAGTTCCGCGGCTCGAGCGAGGACATCGGCATGATCTGCCACGCGCACCCGTCACTCTCGGAAGCGATGAAGGACGCGGCGCTCGCCGTCGACAAGCGCTCAATCAACTTCTAGGCGGCCGGCAGCTCGACGAAGAAGGTCGCGCCCTTGCCCGGGGTGCTCTCGCACCAGATGCGGCCGCCCATGCGCTCGACCAGCACCTTGCAGATGGCGAGGCCGAGTCCGGTGCCGCCCTTGTCGTGCTTGGCCTGCTCGAATCGCCCAAAGATGCGGGTCTTGAACTCCTCCGGAACACCAGGCCCCTGATCGGCGACGCTCACGACGGCGCGGCCTTCCGGCGTGCGGCGCGCCGCAAGCCGGATCTCGCCGTTCTTCGGCGAGAACTTCGCGGCGTTCGAGACGAAGTTGGCGACGATCTGTTGTAGGCGCTTGCGATCGGCGACGGCCGAGAGGCCCGTGGGCGCCTCGACGCGGAGCTGCGCCGAATATTTCTCGGCATAGGAGGCATTTAGCGTCGCCGCTTCCTCAAGGAGCACGCCGACATCGATGGGCTCGAGTTCGAGGCGCAGCCGACCAGATTCCGCGCGCTCCAGGTCGAGCACGTCGTTGATCAGCTCGTTCAGGCGCTCGCCATTGGCGTGCGCCATTTCGACGAAGCGCCTCGCGTCCGGCGGCAGCTCGCCGGCCGAGCCTTCCTTGATGAGCTCGAGCGAGGCGACGATGCCGGCGAGTGGCGTGCGCAGCTCGTGGCTCACCGCGGCGACGAAGGCGTTCTTCATGTCCGCGAGGCGCTTGCGCGCGGTGATGTCGCCGTTGGTGCCGGTGACTCTGATCGGGCGACCGTCCGTGTCGCGCTCGCTCACCTTGGCGACGCTCTCGATCCAGATCCATTCGCCGCTCGCGTGGCGCACCCGATGCTCGGTGCGGTAGGCGGAGCTTTCGCCTTTCAGGAGCAGCCGTATCTGCTCCCGCAGCCCCGGCAGGTCGTCGGGATGGACGAGCGCCTCGAGCTGCTCGATCGGCGTGTCGTGCTCCACCGGCTCGCCGCCGAGCACGGTGCCCCATTGGCCCCCGAGATGGACGATGCCCGTGCGCAAATCCCAGTCGAAGAGCGCGAGGCCCGAGCTCTGCAGCGCGAGACCGAGGCGCTGCTCGCTCTCGCGCAGCGCCCGTTCGGCTTCGAGGCGCGCCGAGATGTCGCGGGCGACGCCGAGGATGTACGGGCCGCTTTCGGTATGCACGAGCTCGCGTGAGATTTCTACCGGGAAGACGCTGCCGTCCTTGCGACGGTGCAGCGCCTGGTAGATCGGCGTCGTGCCGCCATCCTTCAGGCGCTGGTACTCAGCCGCGAGCCGCGCGCCGTCGCGGTCGGCGAAGACGATGTCCGGCGGCTGCCCTATCAGCTCGTCTCGCCGATAGCCGAGGTTGCGGCTGGCGCCTTCGTTCGCATAGACGATGCGCAGCTTGTCCGCGTCCACCATGAGCATCGTGTCCTGGTGCGCGTCGACGGCGGCGCGGAAGCGCTTCAGCTCCTCGCTTGTGATGCCCATGCGGCGCGCGAGATCGCGCGCGTGCTGGGCGGTGCCGAGCAGCGACCAGGTGAGCATGGTGAGCAGCGCGCCGATCGCGAGGCACGCGGCGAGCACCAGCCGCGCGCGATCGGCAGCGGAGCCGATGCCGGAGCCCGGCAACGCATTCGCCTCGAGGCGCCAGGTCCGAGAACGCACAATGATCGGTTCCGCGCGCTTCAGGTGCGGCGCGCTGCGCGCCGTGGTCTCGGGCTCGAACAGTACCGTCTGCGTCTCCTGGCTGCTGACATCGACGAGTCGCAGGCGGATCCCGGTCGGGTCTCCGACCGTGCGCTCGACGAGATCGCGCACACGAAAGGATCCGTAGACGAACCCGACGAGCCTTGCGCGGCGCTCTTTCATCGTCGCCGGCGCCGTGCTGCCGCGGTAAACCGGAAGGAACATCACCGCGCCGACGTGCTGCGGCTCTTCGCGGTCTCGCAGCAGCTGCACCGGGCCGCTCATCACCGGCTCGCCCGTGTCGCGCGCCTGTTCCATCGCAGCGCGGCGCACCGGGTCGGTATACAGGTCGACGCCGATCGCGCGCGCATTCAGCTCGTCGGCAGGCGCGACATAGGTGACGGGGGCGCGGCCGCGGTCCATGTGCACGTAGCCGATCACGCGGACGCCCGGGTAGCTCGCCTGGAGATCGAGCGCACGCACGTAGGTGGTCCATTCGTCGCGCTCGACCTTCTCCGAAGCCTGGAATAGGGCGACCGCCCCTTTCAGCACCTGCTCGTAGTCGAGGATGCGGTTGCGCAGCGCGCTGGCAATCTCCTGCACGCGCAGCTCGAAGCGGAGACTCTCCTCGTTCAGCGCCTGATCGCGCGCCTCGCGCCAGGCGAAACCAGCGAGCGCGAATGAGGCGAAGGCGACGACGCTGACCGTGGCGTGGCGAATGACCCGCTGATTCAGTCAGTTGCCTTTCTGCCAGTTGGCGACGCGCGTCATCTGCCCCCAGCCGCCGCCGGTGCCCGTGACCCACTGCCACAGCCCCACCAGCCGCCACCACGTTGCGAGCTGGCGGTAGCCGAAGTTCTCGATGACCGCGATCGCCGCGAGCTTGAGGAGATCGCCTCTCTCCCGGTAGACATGGTAGGAGAGCTCCTCGAGCAGGAGCGCGCTCATCGACAGCAGCGTGCCGAGGGAGAAGGCGAGCAGCAGGAACGTCCAGAAACCTGTAGCGCTGATGATTCCCGACAGGAAGCCGAGCGTCATGAAGACATAGCCGCCGACCTCGATCAGCGGGCTCGACCATTCGAAGACGATCATGAACGGAAAGGCGAGCCATCCTGGTGCGCCGCCGCGCGGATGCCAGAGGAGCGCACGGTTGAGGACCAGGCTCTGCCCCAGGCCTCGCTGCCAGCGCGTGCGCTGGC
>JAFARH010000062.1 GCA_019245555.1 Betaproteobacteria bacterium | reverse complement strand
TTCCTTCCGCCCGAGCGCCGGCGCGCCATTACCGCGCTCTATGCGTTCTGCCGCGAGGTCGACGACGTGGTCGACGAAGGGCTCGATCCGCAAGTCGCTGCGGCAAAGCTCGCCTGGTGGCGCGGCGAGATCGCGAATCTCTTCGCCGGCAAGCCTAACCATCCTGTCGCGCGAGCGCTGGAGCCGCATCTCAAGCCCTTCACCATCACCGCTGAACGGCTGAACCAGATCATCGACGGCATGGAGATGGATCTGCGGCAGACGCGCTACCTCGATTGGACCGGACTCGAGCGCTACTGCTTCCATGTGGCGGGGGTCGTCGGGCTCCTTGCGGCGAGCATCTTCGGCTACCGCGATGAGCGCACACTCGAATATGCGAAGAACCTAGGCATCGCTTTCCAGCTCACCAACATCATCCGCGACGTCGGCGAAGACGCGCGCAAGAATCGCCTCTATCTGCCGGTCGAAGATCTTCAACGCTTCGGCGTCCCGGCGGCAGACGTCCTCCAGTCAAAGGAGACGCCCGCGTTCCGCTCACTCATGGAGTTCGAAGCCAAGCGCGCGCTCGACTACTACGAGAGAGCGATGTCCTCGCTCCCAGCCGAAGATCGACGCGCGCAACGGCCTGGTCTCATCATGGCGGCGATCTATCGCACGCTGCTCAACGAAATACAGCGCGAGGGCTTCCAGGTCCTCACGCGACGTACGTCGCTCACTCCTCTGCGTAAATTCTGGATCGCGTGGCGAACCTGGGTCGCGGCGTAGCAGTCGTCGGCGCTGGCTACGCCGGCATGGCGGCAGCTGTCGCGCTCGCCGAGCGCGGCGTTCGTGCCACCGTCTTTGAATCCGGTCCCGTGCCCGGCGGACGCGCCAGGCGCATCCGCATCACATCCGACGGGCAAGGCAACGAGCTCGACAACGGCCAGCACATCCTGATCGGCGCCTATACCGAGATCTATCGGCTCATGCACACGGTTGGCGTGCCGAAGACCGCCTTAATGCGGATGCCGCTGGAGATTCGTTACACGACGCGCTTCCATTTCCGCCGCCTTGGGCTGCCCAACCCATTGGGCTTGGCCGGGGGCCTGCTGTTGGCGCGCGGCATTCCATTGAGCGAGCGCCTCGGCGCGGCGAAGTTCATGGCGCATCTCAAGGAGACGAACTTCCATCTCGCCGCCGACGTCTCCGTCACCGAGCTCCTTGCGCGCCATCAGCAGAACGGACGTATTGCGCACTACATGTGGTTGCCGCTCTGCGTCTCCGCATTGAACACCCCACCGGAGCTCGCGTCTGCAAACACGTTCCTCGCCGTGCTGCGTGACACGCTCGGGGGCACAGGCGATGCCAGCGATCTGCTCCTGCCACGCGTCGACCTGTCGCGCCTCTTTCCCGAGCCGGCGGCCGAGTACGTGCGCTCGCACGGCGGCGAGATCCGCCTGCAATCACCGGTGAAGGATCTCGGTGCGCTGCGCCAGTCGTTCGACCGGGTGATCGTGGCAGTCGGCCCGCACCAATTGAAGACGGTGCTGCCGGATGCGCCCGAGTACTCGTACCAGCCGATCTATACGTGCTACCTCCAATATGGAGAACACGTCGCCCTGCCGATTCCGATGATCGGCCTCGCGGACGGGCTCGTGCAGTGGGTGTTCGACCGCGGCGCGCTCCTCGGCGAGAAGGGACGCCTCGCGTGCGTGATCAGCGCGCAAGGCGATCACCAGCAGCTTTCGCTCGATGAGCTGGCGGAGCGCTGCCACCGCGAGCTCGCGGCCGCGCACCTGGTTAGCGAGCAACCGGCCTGGTCCCGCGTGATCGCCGAAAAGCGCGCCACCATCACCTGCTCGCCCGGCGCAAAGCCGATACCCGTCGCAACTGACGGCATCAGTTTCGCTGGCGACTACACCGATCCGGAATATCCTCCGACTCTCGAAGCTGCCGTGCGCTCGGGCGTGCGCGCTGCTCGGTCGATCAACTAGGAGACCGCAGTGGAATACAGGCAACTCGGCGCGTCGGGCCTCATGGTCCCCGTGCTCACGTATGGCACCGGCACGTTCGGCGGCGGCAACGAATTCTTCAAGGCGTGGGGCTCGAGCGACGTAGCGGAGGCGAAGCGCCTGGTTGATATCTGCCTCGAGGCCGGCGTGAACATGTTCGACTCGGCGGACGGCTATTCGAACAGCCTCGCGGAGGAAATTCTCGGCCAAGCGATCAAAGGCCGCCGGGAGTCGGTACTGATCTCTACTAAAGGGAGCTTCCGGCGCGGCTCCGGGCCGAACGACCTCGGCTCGTCGCGCCATCACCTCACCAAGGCGGTCAACGCAAGCCTCAAGCGCCTCGGCACCGACTACATCGATCTTTATCAGCTCCACGGCTTCGACGCCTTCACGCCGGTCGAGGAAGCGCTGCGCACGCTCGACGACTTCGTGCGCGCCGGCAAGATCCACTATGTCGGCTGCTCGAACTTCTCCGGCTGGCATCTCATGAAGTCGCTCGCCTGCTCGGACAAATACGGCCTGCCCCGATATGTCGCACACCAGGCGTATTACTCGCTCATCGGCCGCGACTACGAATGGGAATTAATGCCGCTCGGTATCGATCAGAAAGTCTCCGCCGTCGTGTGGAGCCCGCTCGGCTGGGGACGTCTCACTGGCAAAGTCCGCCGCGGCGAGCAACTTCCCAAAGTAGCCCGCACGCGAAGCGAGCTCGCGATGAGCCGGTCGCCGCAGGTGTCGGATGAATATCTCTACAAGGTAGTTGACGCGCTCGACGCCATGGCGAAGGAGACTGGCAAGAGTGTTCCGCAGATCGCGCTCAACTGGTTGCTGCAGCGGCCGACGGTTGCGACGGTCATCATCGGCGCGCGTACTGAAGAGCAGCTGAAGCAGAATCTGGGGGCCGTCGGCTGGAAGCTGACTGCCGAGCAAATCGCGAAGCTCGACGCGGCGAGCGCCGTGCAGCTCGCCTATCCCTACTGGCATCAGCGCACGACCTTCATCGACCGCAATCCGCCGGCGGTCTAGTCATCTCTGCTACCGCGTTATCACGGTGCTGCTTTACAGAATAATTACGGACGTTGTCCGGAATTAGAGGTTACGAAGTAGTTGAACGGCCTGGTCGACGCGCTCGACCGGCAGAACTTCCAGGTTCGGGATCTTCACTTTGGGCGAGTTGGCGCGCGGGATGATGATCTTCTCGAAGCCGAGTTTCGCTGCCTCTTTAAGGCGCTCCTGACCGCGTGGCGCCGGCCGCACTTCGCCGGCGAGGCCTATCTCGCCGAAGACCGCGACCTTCCCGGCGATCGGCCGATCCGTCAGCGAGGAAACAACTGCCAGCGAGACCGCGAGGTCAGCCGCGGGCTCCGTGATGCGCACACCGCCGACGGCGTTGACGAAGACATCCTGCTCCCATGTCGCCAGCCCGGCATGCCGGTGGAGCACCGCAAGCAGCATGGCGAGCCGGTTCTGTTCTAGGCCGACGGATAGGCGCCGCGGATTCGGCGTATGGGCTGAATCCACCAGCGCTTGAATCTCTACGAGCAGCGGCCGCGTCCCCTCGATAGTCACCAGCACGCAGGAGCCGGCCACTGGCTTTTCGTGGGTTGAGAGAAAGAGCGCGGATGGATTGCTCACGCCGCGCAGGCCCTTCTCCGTCATCGCAAAGACGCCGAGCTCGTTGACGGCGCCAAAGCGGTTTTTCACCGCCCGAACCAGGCGGAAAGAGGAATGCGGGTCCCCCTCGAAGTAGAGGACGGTGTCGACGATGTGCTCAAGGACGCGCGGGCCGGCGATGGCACCTTCCTTGGTCACGTGACCGATCAGGAGGAGCGCGATGCCATTGCGCTTGGCGTGCCGCGTGAGCTGCGCCGCGCACTCGCGCACCTGGGCGACCGAGCCAGGAGCCGACTGCAGCGTCTCGGACCACAGCGTCTGGATGGAGTCCATGACTGCGACGCGCGGCTTGGCTGAATCGAGCGTGGCGACGATGCGCTCAAGCTGCGTCTCGGCGAGGAGCCGGAGCGCCCCGGATTGCAAACCGAGGCGCCGCGCACGCAGCGCGACCTGCTCGGCGGATTCCTCGCCGCTCACATAGAGCGTGGGCATTGCGCTGGAAACGGCGTGCAAGGACTGCAGAAGCAGAGTGGACTTGCCGATGCCGGGATCGCCGCCGAGGAGCGAGACCTGTCCGGAGACCAAGCCGCCGCCGAGCGCGCGATCGAGCTCCGGCAGGCCGCTCGGCATGCGCTCGAGCTCGCTGGCGTTTACCGATTCGAGCACGATGGCCTTGGCAGCTTCGGCGGCATAGCGATGCGAGCCGCCGCCCTTCTCGACCGCGGTTTCGGTCAGCGTGCCGGCCGCGCCGCACGAGGGACACGTGCCGAACCATTGCAATGCCGATGCGCCGCATTCAGCGCAGACATAAGCCGTCTTTGCTTTTGCCATTAAGGCGCGTCCGTGACCGGCACGCGCGGCGCGAGCGCGCAAAGCATTTCGTAGCTGAGCGTGCCGGCCGCGGCCGCCACTTCGTCCGCGGACAGACCCTCGCCCCAAAGTGTGACCGGGGTGCCTACGCCGGCGTCCGGAATGCCGCTCAAGTCCACCGTGATCATGTCCATCGATACGCGACCAACGATGCGCGTCCGTATTCCGTTGACGAGAATCGGCGTCCCGACCGGCGCGTGACGCGGATAACCGTCGGCATAGCCACAGGCGACGATGCCGATGTCGAGCTCGGCCGCCGCTTCGTAGCTGAAGCCGTAGCCGACGCGCTCGCCGGATTGCAGGTGCTGCGTGGCAATCAGCTCCGAGGTCAGCGTCATCGCCGGCTTGAGATCAAATGTCCCGGCAGGACGATCGGCAAAAGGCGAGCAGCCGTAGAGCATAATTCCCGGCCGCACCCACTCCCCGAGCGCTTCCGGAAACTTGAGCAGCGCCGCGGAGTTTGCGAGCGAGCGCTTGTGGGGGAAAGATTTTGTCATTTCCCCAAACCATTCAAGCTGCGCTTTGACCCCCGTAGCACCATCGGCATCGGCGAAATGCGTCATCAAAGTGATCGACCTGACCCGCGGATTCTCGCGAAGCGCCTGGTAATTCCCGCCGAGGTTTTCCGGCGTGAATCCCAGGCGGTTCATGCCGCTGTTGAGCTTCAGGTAGATGTCGATCGGTCCGCCCAGTTCTGCGGTGCGCAGCATGTCGACCTGCGCCGAGCTGTGGATCACCGGCGTCAGCGCGTATTTATGGAGCAGCGGCACATCGACCGGCTTGAACACGCCTTCCAACATCAGGATCGGCTTCGTCACGCCGGCGACGCGCAGGCGCGCCGCCTCCTGGAAATCAAGCACGGCAAAACCATCTGCCGCTTCCATCGCGCGCGCCGCGCGTTCCAGACCGTGACCGTAGGCATTCGCCTTGATCACCGCCCAGATCTTGGCGTTGCCGGCGTGCTTGCGCGCGACGGAGAGATTGTGTGCAAGAGCGCTCGCCGAAATGGCGGCGCGGATCGGGCGTGGCATTTTCCCTATTGTGCTATAAACGCCCGCCCTCCTCGGGGGAGGAGACGGGCTCAGGAAAGCACGTGAATCGCGGGTTCTACATCATCATGGCGGCGCAGTTCTTCTCGTCGCTCGCCGACAATGCGCTGCTTGTCGCCGCGATTGCGCTGCTGATGCAGGCGGACGCGCCGTCCTGGCTCACGCCTTATCTCAAGTTCTTCTTCGTCATCTCTTACGTGCTGCTCGCGCCCTACGTCGGCGCCTTTGCCGACCGCCTGCCGAAGGGCCAGGTGATGTTTCTCGCGAACAGCGTAAAGATCGTCGGCTGCGTGCTGATGCTGTGGGGACTCGATCCGCTCGCCGCCTACGCGGTCGTCGGCCTCGGCGCCGCGGCGTATTCGCCGGCTAAGTACGGAATCCTCACTGAGTACCTGCCGCACAAGCAGCTCGTGGTGGCCAATGGCTGGATCGAAGGCCTCACCGTCGCTTCCATCATTTTGGGGACCATGCTCGGCGGGCTATTGCTGCATGCCAACGTCTCCGGCGTCCTGCTCCACTTCGATTTCCCCTTCATCGATACCGGCATCGACACGCCGGCCGAGGCGGCCATCGCCATCATTGTGGTGGTCTACGCAGTTGCCGCCCTCTTCAACCTCGAGGTGCCGCGCACCGGCGTGACGCTGAAGCACCTGCCAGCCGATCCGCTGCAGACCCTCGCCGATTTCGGGCGCTGCGTGAAACACCTTTGGAAGGATCGACTGGGGCAGATCTCGCTCGCCGTCACCACGCTCTTCTGGGGTGCAGGCGCCTGCCTGCAGTTCATCGTCATCGAATGGGCGCGCGTCGCGCTGCACTTCGACCTGTCGAAGGCGGCGATCCTCCAGGGCGTGACCGCCGTCGGTATCGCGATTGGGGCAATCCTCGCGTCGGCATGGGTATCGCTCGACCGTTCGGTGCGCGTGATCCCGATGGGCATCTTCATGGGCATGGTCGTGATGGTCATGATCTTCGTCACGCACATCTGGCTCGCCGTCGGGCTCATGATCCTGATCGGCGGCCTGGCGGGCTTCTTTGTCGTGCCGATGAACGCACTGCTACAGCATCGCGGCCATCATCTCGTCGGCGCTGGGCGCTCGATCGCTGTCCAGAACTTCAACGAGAACAGCTCGATCCTGTTCATGATCGCGATGTATTCGCTGCTCCTGAACGTAGGTCACTCGATCTACCTGGTGATTCTGCTTTTCGGCGGTTTCGTCTCCTGCACGATGGGCGTGGTGCAGTTCTGGTATCTGCACAACCGCCGCGTCCATGGCGAAGAGATGGAGCGCCTTCTCGCCTTCGCCCGTGCGGAGGACCCGCACATGAAGCGTCCGGCCTAGAGTGTCGCCATCGTCTTCTTCGCGAAGACGAGATCGGCCCAAGCCTTCGCCTTGTCGGGAAGGTTGCGCAGCAGGTAGGCCGGGTGATACGTGACGATGAGCGGTACACCCTCGTAGCGATAGACCTTGCCGCGCAGGCTCGCGATCGTTGCATCGCTCGAAAGCAGCGTCTGGGCAGCAAAGCGACCCATCGCGATGATCAGCTTCGGCTGGATCAGCGCGATCTGCGTCTTCAAAAACGGCGTGCACTTCGCGACTTCATCGGGCTCGGGATTGCGATTGCCCGGGGGCCGACACTTGAGCACGTTGGCGATGTAGACGTTCTCGCCGCGTTTCAAGTCGATCGCGGCGAGCATGTTGTCGAGGAGCTTCCCCGCCTGGCCGACGAAGGGCTCGCCGAGCCGGTCTTCTTCCGCGCCGGGCGCTTCGCCGATCAGCATCCAGTCGGCGTTCTCATCTCCAACGCCGAAGACGGTTTGCGTACGAGTCTTGTGCAGGCCGCACGCCGTGCAGGCCGGGACCGCCTGCTTGATTTCGATCCAGCCCGGCGCCGGACTCTTCGTTTCTTCTTGAACGGGCTTATTGCGCAATCGCCAGACAGGCGCGAGGCCCATCTCGGCGAGCACCTCATGCCGGCGCGTCACAGCGCCAGGGAAAAGACCAGTGCGTCTTCGCGGCCGGCGTGCGCAGGGTAGTAGCCGCGTCGCACGGCGACCTTGCGGAAACCGAAACGCGTGTAGAGCTTCTGCGCTGCGCCGTTGCTCGGGCGGACTTCGAGGAACACGTTCGTTGCACCGAGCTGCCGCGCAAGGTCAGTCGCCTCGGTCAATAGCACC
>JAFARH010000363.1 GCA_019245555.1 Betaproteobacteria bacterium | reverse complement strand
CGGTTGCAGCCGCCGTGGGAGAAGAGGAGCCCGATCATTGGGAGCACCACCTTGCAGATACTCTGAAGGCAGGCCGCGGCCTGTGCGATGAAGCGTTGTCGCGATTGGTGTGCGAGGAAGGCCCCGAATGCATCCGCGAGATGGACGAGCGCGGCGTGGGCTGGGCGCGCAAGGACGGTCATATCAGCCAGGTGCATGCGCCAGGGCACGATAGGAAGCGCTGCGTATACGTCGACTTTCTGAACACGGGTCCCGCGGTGTCCAAGACCCTGCGTGCCGAAGTGCAGCGTGTGCCGGAGATCCGCCGCACCGGCGATCTCCTCGTCACCGATCTTGCGGTGCAGGGCGGCATCTGCGTCGGCGCGCATGCCGTGCATACAGCCACCGGCGAGGCTGTGACCATCGCAGCGAAAGCGACCATCGTTGCGACCGGTGGTCTTACGCGCCTGTATGCGAGAAATAGCGCGTCGATCAACATGGGCGGCGACGGCTATGCGCTCGCCTTACGCGCTGGCGCCACGCTCGTCGACATGGAGTTCGTGCAGTTCTTCCCGATCGGCCACCTCGCGCCGCGTTTGGTCGGGATGGATCCGATCATGTGGGATCCGTTCCGCTACAAGCTCGGCGGGCGCCTCCTGAATTCAGAGATGCGCGAATTCCTTTCGGAGGAAGGGCGCTATACCGTGGCGCGCGATAACGCGACGTACGCCATCCTCAGGGAAGTGACCGCCGGACGCGGCTCGCCGCACGGCGGTGCGTGGCTGAGCTTCCAGCATTGCGGCGCGCCCGAGCTGCGCTCGGCATTCGGTCCGGTGATCGATCGGCTCGCCAAGAACGGCATCGACCTGACGCGCCAGGCGATCGAGGTCGCGCCGATCGCGCACTACCACATGGGCGGCATCCGCACCGCCGTCGACATGCACACCGCTGTGCCCCATCTCTTCGCCGCCGGCGAAGCCGTGGGCGGCGCGAACGGAGCCAATCGGCTTTCGGGAAACGCGATAACCGAGGCGCTGGTGTTCGGCCGCAGGGCAGGGCAGCGCGCTGCTGCGCTCGCTGCGAAAACATCCATGCCGGCGGCGCGGCCTGCCAAGGCTTCAGCAGGCAAGCGGCCGGCGATGAATCCCGCGGCCGAAATCGTCCGTCTGCAGGCGCTGATGAACGAGCACGTCGGGCCGCTGCGTACTCGGGCCGGACTCGAGCGAACGCTGGGCGAGATCGCCAAATTACGAACGTTCGAGCTTCCCGCGCCGGTCGAAGGGCTGGATCCGGTATGGATCGATCTGCACGACCTGCGCAACATGGCGCTCGTCGGCGAATGCGTGACGCGCGCAGCGCTCGAGCGAACCGAGAGTCGCGGTGCCCACCAGCGTGAGGATTTTCCCGAGACGACCGACGCGTGGCAGCGCCATCAGGTGTTGCGTCTCGCAAACGACAGGGTGCAATGCTTGCCAAGCTGAAAATCCAGCGCGCCGGCCGCTACGAGCGATTCGAAGTGCCGTTCGAGGCCGGACAGACCGTGCTCGACGGCCTGCGCTGGATCCGCGTGCACGTGGACCCAAGCCTCGCCATCCGCTTCTCGTGCATCAATGCGAATGCGTGCAAGGAATGCATGATCGAGGTCGACGGCAAGACCGTGTATGCCTGCACCACGCGATTGGTCGACGGCGAGATGACCATCGAGCCGCTGCACAACAAGGTGCTGATCAAGGACCTCGTCACCGAGATCGCGCCGCCCGATGAACGCTAGAAGAGGCCGAGCTCCGTTCCTTTGATCTGCAGCGCGAGATAGCGCGAGTAGATCCGGCACTGCGCGAAGCTGCCGGCGATGAACCAAAGCCCCGGCTGCGGCGTGCGCACGTACATGTTGCGCAGCTCCTGCGATTCGCCGAAGCCCCAGATGGGGCCAACACGCGCTGCCATTTCCTCACCAAATAACTTGCCGACGAGCGCGCCAAGCGGCTTGTACCCCGTGGCAAGCACGACCAGCTCCGCTTCGGGCACCAGCCGCTCGAGCTCAGTCGACTGCGCGAGGCCGATCTTTCCCTCGGCGATCAGGTCCGAGCACCCGACGTTGAAGTAGTAGCCGCCGCCGCGCGTCAGGTACTTGAACTGCCAGCCGGTGTTGTCCTCGCCGAAATCGAGCCGGAAGCCGATGCGCTCGAGCTGGTCGAGGAGGGGCTTGTCGAGCTGCTTGGCATGCTCGGTGGCGAGCTGGTGCGTTTTTCGCGAGAGAGCGAGCGGCACCGACGCGGTGATGAGGTCGCAATCCTCGAGCGGCGGGCCTTCGCTGTAGAGGCTATACACGAGCTGCGCGCTCGGATCGCAGTTGATGATGAGCGTCGGGCTTCGCTGAACGAGCGTGACCTTGGCGCCGCTCGAATAGAGATCCTGCGCGATGTCGTGTCCGCTGTTGCCGGTGCCGATGACGATCGCGCGCTTGCCGGCCCACGCTTTACCATCCTCGTACTCGCTCGAATGCAGCACCTTGCCGCGGAATCCGCGCAGCGCGGGAATCTCCGGAAGATTTGGAATGCCGCTTACGCCGGTCGCCATCACCAGGTGACGCGGATGCATCTCGCGCTTCTTGCCATCGGCGCCGCGTATTGAGACAGACCAGCGCTTTGCCGCCTCGTCGTAAGTGCCGCCTTCGAACTCGGTGCTCGACCAGTAGTTGAGCTCCATCGCCTCGACGTAGGACTCGAACCAGTTCGCGAGCTTGTCCTTCGGGATGTACACGGGCCAATTCGGCGGGAATGGCATGTACGGCAGATGGTTCACGTGCACCTGGTTGTGCAGCGTTAGCGCGTCGTAGCGCCGCCGCCAGTTGTCGCCCACGCGCGGCCAGCGATCGACGACCAGCGTGTCGACTTCGAGTTGCGCGAGGCGCGCGGCGATCGAGAGGCCTGCCTGACCGCCCCCGACGACGAGCACCTCCGGTTCGCGGCTCGCGTAGTCGCGGGCCGATTGGCGCTGGTCCGCCCACGTCGGTCCGCCGAATGTGCGCGAGTAGCCGTGGCCGCTTGGTCGGCGACCCCCAGTGCGTTCTTCGTGACCTTTCAGCTCATCGAGCGCAGTGAGCAGCGTCCAGGCCTTGCCGTCCCGGAGCCTGAGTACGCCGCTGCCACGGCCGATTTCGGTCTCGAACCGGAAGATCGCCTCGATGCATTTCGACCCCGCTCGAGTCACTTCTCGTGGTGCCGTGCGGCTGGAATCGATTTGGAAGCCGCGCGGCTTCATGCGAGACGCATGCGACGCGAGGACAGACGCCAAGGCTTGCGCCCCGCTGACTGTGCGTATCTGCCAAGTGAGCGCCAGTACATCGCGCCAGTGACTGTCGTCCTGAAAAGGCGCTGCTATGGCCGTCTGATCGGGGGTGGCGAGCGCCTTTTCAAGCTTCTTGAGCCACTCACTTGCGACTGCAGTCAGGCTTTCAGCGACAGCAAGCATCGAAGCGCATGGTGTACCAAATCGTCCAATAGCAGCCAACCCTGCGGGGCTTTTTTGTTACCGGGGGAATATCGGCCCACCTCGTTGCGTTTGGTCGGTGCAGGTGATGAGGAGGACATAATGAATAAAGCGATTCTTCTCGCAGCGAGCGTGCTCCTAGCAGCGTGCGGTGGCGGCGGCGGGTATGACAGTGGCGGCTCGAATACGCCCGCGGGGCTGACCTATAGCATCGGAGGAACCGTCTCCGGCCTCAATGCCGGCGGCACGGTGGTGCTGCAGAACAACGGCGGCAACGACCTCTCGGTTACGGCGAACGGCCCGTTTACGTTCAGCGCGCCGATCAACTACGCGACCGGTTACGACGTGAGCGTCCTGACGAATCCCACTGGGCAGACGTGCAGCGTGACCAACGCCATCGGCGGGTATCCCGGCATGAGCGTGACGAACGTGGCCGTGACCTGCCACTGATCTCGCAAAAGAAAAGCCCCGAGACGCTCGCGCGCCCGGGGCTTTTCGTTCCAGGCAGCCGGCCTAGATACTTGGCCGGACTCCTTGGGCTACTTAGGATTGCCCCCCGATGCTGCCGCGGTGGGATCCTCCGTTAGAGTCCTGCCGGCCGGTCTTGCCTTGGTCGTCTCTCACGGGATCACCTCCTTTCAAAGTTGCCAGCCTTCAGTTTAACAGGCTAGTCAACCCTCACGCCGTAGCGGGTAACGAGCCCGCTCCATCGCTGGACCTCCTCTTTCAAGAAGCTGGCTTGCTCGGCGGGCGCAATGGAGAGCACGCGACCGCCATCGTTCGTCACGCGCGTGGTGAAGTCGGGATCGCGCAACACTTCGGCGACGACGCTCCGCAGCTGGGAAACGATCGACGCCGGCACCGCCGCGGGCGCGAAGAGCGCAAACCAGCTCTCGCCTTCGAAATCCACGCCGAGCTCCTTGAGCGTCGGCACGCCTTCGAGTTGCGGCGAGCGCGCGGCCGAGGAAACGGCATAGCCCTTGAGTCGTCCGCTTTGCACTTGGTGCTTCACGGCCGAGAGGTTGTCCATCATCAGGTCGATGCGGCCGGCGAGCATTTCCTGATGCACCGCCGGGGCCGCCTTGAACGGCACATGCACCATGTCGAGGCCGAGCATCTTCACGAGAATCGTTCCCCATACGTGCTGCAGCGTGCCGAGGCCCGCGGATCCGTAAGTGAGTTTGCCGGGCCGGTCCTTCGCGTATTGGGTGAAGCCCTTGAGGTCGGGCGGCAGATCGGCGCGCGCGACGAGTGCGAACGGATACGCGGAGAGGTAGCCAATCGGCACGAAGTCGCGCGTCGGCTCGTAGGGCAAGTCTTTCACCAGCGCCTTGTTCATCACCATGTTGAAGATGCCGCCGACGAGGAGCGTGTAGCCGTCGGCCGGTGATTTCGCGACGTAGTCCGTGCCGATGATGCTGCCGGCGCCCGGCTTGTTCTCGACCACCACGCTCGCACGCATGCGCTCGCTCATTTTCTGCGCCATGTGCCGGCCAAGGATGTCCGTTCCGCCGCCCGGACCGATCGGTACGATCAGGCGAATCGGTCGTGCGGGATAATCCTGCGCGTGCACCGGGGCGAGGAAGAGGCACGCGATAATGACAAGGATGTGGCGCATCGTCGTTTTTCTCCTCGCCAGTGTACCGGCGTGGGCACAATACCCGTCGCGTCCGGTGCGAATCGTGGTGCCGGCGAGCCCGGGCGGCGCGAGCGATCTCACCGCGCGCATCATCGCGCCGGCGCTGCAGGCCGAGCTTGGCCAGCCGTTCATCGTAGAGAACCGCGTTACTTCCGGCGGCATCATCGCGAGCCAGCAGGTGGCGGAGTCCCCGCCCGATGGACAAACGCTCCTCATCACCTTCGACACCTTCGCGGTCAATCCCTTTCTCTATAAGGAATTGAAATGGGATCCGATTCGCGATTTCGCGCCAGTGATGCAGTTCTGCCGCTATCCGCAGGTGCTCGTCGTGCATCCGAGCCTCGGTGCGAAAACGGTGAAGGACTTCGTCGCGCTGGCAAAGGAGAAGGGTC
>JAFARH010000425.1 GCA_019245555.1 Betaproteobacteria bacterium | reverse complement strand
ATCGTTGGCTGCACGCAGGAGGCGGCGCTCTTCGGCGAGCTCGCGGAGCAAGCCGAAACAAAGGCGCAGATCAGGTTCGTCAATCTGCGCGAGCAGGGCGGGTGGGGCGCGAAGGGTGCGGAGGCAATGCCAAGGATTGCCGCGCTCCTCGCCATGGCGACGCTGCCCGATCCCGAGCCGGTACCGGCAGTGGAGTACACATCGGCGGGCGAGCTATTGATCATCGGGCCGGCCGAAGCCGCGCTCGACTGGGCGGAGCGGCTGGCGCCGCAACTGGCGGTCAGCGTGCTCATCACCGGCAAAGGCGGCGAGCTGCCACTCGAGCGCAAATACCCAGTGTGGTCCGGGCGCGTGGCGAAGCTCCAGGGCTGGCTCGGCGCGTTCGAAGTCGAATGGAAGCAGGAGAACCCGATCGATCTCGAGCTCTGCACGCGCTGCAACGCCTGCGTGCGAGCCTGCCCGGAGAACGCAATCGGCTACGACTACCAAGTCGACCTGGACAAGTGCAAGGCGCATCGCAAGTGCGTGACTGCCTGTGGCAGCATCGGCGCGATCGACTTTTCGCGCTCGGATGCGATGCGGCAAGAGAAGTTCGACCTCGTACTCGATCTTTCGCGCGAACCAATCCTTCGTGTGCACCAGTTGCCGCAGGGCTATCTCGCGCCGGGCGCCGATCCGCTGGAACAGGCGCTGGCCGCTCAGCAGTTGACTCAGCTGGTCGGCGACTTCGAAAAGCCGCGCTTTTTCCGCTATCGCGAGAAGATCTGTGCGCATAGCCGCTCGGCGAAAACGGGCTGCAACCAATGCATCGATGTCTGCTCGAGCGGCGCGATCCGGCCTGACGGCGACCATGTGAAGGTCGAGGCGCACCTCTGTGCCGGTTGTGGTGGCTGTGCGACGGTTTGTCCGTCCGGCGCCATGATTTACGTCTATCCGTCAGTGGCGGATCTCGGCAAGCGGCTAAAGACGCTGCTCAGCACCTATCGCGACGCCGGCGGCAAGGATGCCTGCATCGTCTTTCACGACGCCGAAGAGGGGCGCAAAGCGGTGCTGGCGAATGGGCGCCGCGCAGGACTGCCTCCGCGCGTGATTCCATTCGAATGTTTCCACGTCGCCTCCGTTGGGATGGACCTCGTGCTGGGCGCCATTGCATATGGGGCGAGCCAGGTGCTGGTACTCGTGACGGAAAAGGTGGCGGATGGCTACGTCGCGGCGCTCGAGCAGCAGCTCGGCTATGCGCAGACGATCCTGACTGCGCTCGGCTACAAGGGCGCACACGTAGGTGTCATCCGCGATTTGCAAGGGTTGAAATCGCTGGCACCCGCATCCACGGTGGACAAGCCGGCGACATTCAACCTCTCTCCCGAGAAGCGCACGACTCTCGATTTCACCATCGATCACCTGGCAGCGAACGCGCCGATCCCGAAACAGGAAATACCGCTCGCCATAGGCGCGCCGTTCGGCGCCCTCACGGTCAACAAGAGCACGTGCACTCTGTGCAAGGCCTGCATCGGCGCGTGTCCCGAAGCAGCGTTGCTCGATTCGCCAGAGACGCCTCAACTGCGTTTCATAGAGCGAAATTGCGTGCAGTGCGGCCTCTGCGCGAGCACGTGCCCTGAGAACGCGATCACGCTCGTGCCGCGGCTGACGATCGGACCCCGGGCGAAAGAACCAGTAGTGCTGAACGAAGCCGATCCGTTCAATTGCGTACGTTGTGGCAAGCCGTTCGGCACGCGGCAAATGGTCGAGAACATGCTCGGCAAGCTCGGCGGCCATTCGATGTTCGCCGGTGGCACCCGGCGCCTCCAGATGTGCGCCGATTGCCGCGTCGTGGACATGATGGAGAACAAGGCGGAAGCGCAGATCACGCAACTACCGAAATGAGCCTTACGCCGGAAGACCTGGCGAGGGCGAATTTCTATGCGCTGCTCTCGCGCCTCTTCTACGGACCGCCTGACGCCGGCTTGCTTGCCGCCTTGGCGCAATCAGATGACCTCGAAGCGGACGATAAGACAATCGCCGCGTGCTGGAGCGAATTAGCAATAGCTGCCGCGAGCGCCGACGCTCAAGCGATACGCGAGGAATACGAGAGAGCGTTCGTGGGCACAGGGAAGGCGCCCGTCACACTCTATGCGAGCGCTTATTCCATCAAATACACGAACGAAACGCCTTTGGCTCTATTGCGGGGCGAGCTCGCAACGCTAGGTCTCGTCAGGCGAAATGAGGTCGGCGAACCAGAAGATCACATCGCTGCGTTGTGCGACACGATGCGCTATCTCGTAACCGAGCGAGAACTCTCAGAGCAGCAGCGCTTCTTCACGCGTTGGATTCAGCCCAGCGCAGAGCCATTGTGCAATGCAATAGAACAGAGTGAGCAAACTGTCTTCTATAAGACCATCGGTCGACTAGCGAAAGCGTACTTTTCATTGGAGCAGTCTGCGTTTGAAATGCTCTAGAATCCTTTCGGCCGGCTTGCATCACATTCACGAAGCAGGCGCATAACTAAAGAGGCGACGGACATGAGCGAGCGCACGAAGAAACTCTCACGGCGTAACTTCCTGTTGACTCTCGGTGCTGGCGGGGCGGCGACTGCAGCCGCGGTCGTAGCCACGAAAGCACCGCCTGCCTCCAAGCCGGCTCCGGCTTCACGCGACAAGCGCGCGACGCGCGGTTACCAAGAAACCGCGCACACCAGCAACTACTACCGAACCACCAAGGTTTAAGGAGCACTCATGCTTCTGACCCGCAAAGGAACCAGCCAAGCGGTTGGACAGCCGCGTCTTGCGCGTGGCCTGTCCAGCATTCCCGTCAAGACGATGGATCGCCGCGCGTTCCTCAAGCGCTCCGGTGTTGGCGTCGGCGGCGCGGCCATCGCCTCGCAGCTTCCGTTCTCGATCGTGCAGAAGGCGGAGGCGAAAGAAGAGCTCACCGCCGGCAAGATCGAGGTCAAGCGCTCGGTCTGCACGCACTGCTCAGTCGGTTGCGCGGTCGATGCCGTGGTGCAAGACGGCGTGTGGATCCGCCAGGAGCCGGTGTTCGACTCGCCTCTCAATCTCGGCGCGCATTGCGCCAAGGGCGCGTCGGTGCGCGAGCACGGCATGACGCACGACTCGCACCGCCTGAAGTATCCGATGAAGCTCTCGGGCGGCAAGTGGCAGCGCATCAGCTGGGACCAGGCGTACGACGAGATCTCGAAGAAGATGCTCGACATCCGCAAGGAGAGCGGGCCGGATGCGCTCTTCCTCGTCGGCTCTTCCAAGCACAACAACGAGCAGGCGCAGCTCCTGTGCAAGTGGGTGCGGCTCTGGGGCTCGAACAACACCGACCACCAGGCGCGCATCTGCCACTCCACCACCGTTGCCGGCCTTGGCCAGACCTGGGGCTACGGCGCGATGACCAATTCGTATAACGACGAGCAGAACTCGAAGTCGCTCATGTTCCTCGGCTCGAATGCCGCCGAGGCGCATCCGGTCTCGATGCTCCACACCCTGCACGCCAAGGAAAACGGCTGCAAGGTGATCGTTGTCGATCCGCGCTTCACTCGCACGGCTGCCCACGCCGACCTGTATGTGCGGCATCGCTCGGGCACTGACGTCCCGTTCATCTTCGGTGTCCTCTATCACATCTTCAAGAACGGCTGGGAGGACAAGGATTACCTCAAGGGCCGCGTCTACGGCATGGACGAGGTGAAGAAGGAAGTGATGACCAAATGGACGCCGGACAAGGTCACTGAAGTCACCGGCGTGCCCGAGGACCAGGTGTATGCAGTGGCGAAGACGCTCGCGGAGAACCGCCCTGGCTTCGTCATCTGGGCGATGGGTCAGACGCAGCACACGAACGCCAACGGCATCGTGCGCGCTTCGAACATCCTGATGCTCGCGCTCGGCAACGTCGGGCGCTCGGGCGGCGGCTGCAACGTCTATCGCGGCCACGACAACGTGCAGGGCGCGACCGACGTCGGCCCGAACCCCGACACGCTCCCCGGCTACTACCCGGTGGCGGTGCCCGGCTCGTGGGCGCACTGGGCCAAGGTATGGAACGTCGACCTCGAGTGGCTGAAGAAGCGCTACTCCAGCGAAGCGATGATGGCCAAGCCCGGCATGACCGTGTCGCGCTGGATCGACGGCGTGATGGAGAAGAACGAAGCGATCGACCAGGACTCGAACCTGCGCGCAATTATCTGGTGGGGCCATGCGCCGAACAGCCAGACGCGCGGCTCGGAGATGATCGAGGCGATGAAGAAGATCGACCTCATGGTCGTGATCGACCCGTATCCCTCGGCGAGCGCAGCGATGTTCGCCAAGGTTCGCAAGGACGGCGCCTATCTGCTGCCCGCGGCGACGCAGTTCGAGACCGAAGGCTCGGTGACGGCCTCCAACCGCTCGGTGCAGTGGCGCGAGCGCGTGATCGAGCCGCTGTTCGAATCGCGCACCGACCACATGATCATGTACCAGCTCGCCGGCAAGCTCGGCTTCGGCGACCAGTTCATCGGCAAGAAGGAGGGCGACAAGACGCCCCACATCCGCCTCGTGAAGGGCAAGGGCGGCATGGATGAGCCGTCGATGGAAGACGTGCTTCGGAACGAGATCAACGCCGGCTGCTGGACCATCGGCTACACCGGCCAGTCGCCCGAGCGCCTGCAGGCGCACATGAGGAACATGCACGTCTTCGACATCAAGACCACGCGTGCGCGCGGCGGCAAGGACGCGAAGACCGGCTACGACCTCACCGGCGACTACTTCGGCCTGCCGTGGCCCTGCTATGGCACGGCGGCCATCAAGCATCCAGGGACGCCGCTCCTCTATGACACGCACAAGCATCCGATGGATGGCGGCCACGCCTTCCGCGCGCTCTTTGGCGTGGAGAAGGACGGGGTGAACCTGCTGGCTGAGGACGGTATCTGCAACAAGGGCAGCGAGATCACGACCGGCTACCCGCAGTTCGACCACGTGCTCATGAAGAAGCTGGGCTGGTGGGACGAGCTGACCGACGCGGAGAAAGCCGCGGCCGAGGGCAAGACCTGGGCGAACGATCTCTCCGGCGGCATCCAGCGCGTGGCGATGAAGCACGGCTGCACGCCATTCGGCAACGCCAAGGCGCGCGCCGTGGTGTGGAACTGGCCCGACCAGATCCCGCAGCACCGCGAGCCGCTCTTCAGCACGAAGCCGGATATGGTCGCCAAGTACCCGAACCACGACGACGTCAAGGTGCTGTGGCGCCTGCCAACGCTCTTCAAGTCGGTGCAGGACAAGGCGATCGCCGACAAGACCTACGAGAAGTTCCCGCTCATCCTTACGAGCGGGCGCCTGGTGGAGTACGAAGGCGGCGGCGACGAGACGCGGTCCAATCCGTGGCTCGCCGAGCTGCAGCAGGACAACTTCGTGGAAATCAACCCGAAGACTGCGGCAGACCGCGGCATCCGCAGCGGCGAATACGTCTGGGTTAGCACGCCGGGCAAGAACGCCGACGGCAGCAATCCGCGCATCAAGGTGAAGGCGAAGGTGACCGAGGGCGTGGGACCCGACACCGTGTTCATCCCGTTCCACTTCGCGGGCTGGTGGCAGGGCGAGGACATGCTGCCTTACTACCCGGATGGCGCGGCGCCGATCGTGCGAGGGGAGGCCGTCAACACGGCGACCACCTACGGCTACGACCGGATCACGCTGATGCAGGAAACCAAGACCACGATCTGCCAGGTCGCAAAGGCCTAAAGGAAAACGAGGGGTCCAACCATGGCTCGAATGAAATTCCTCTGCGATTCCGAGCGCTGCATCGAGTGCAACGGCTGCGTAACCGCGTGCAAGAACGAGAACGAAGTGCCGTGGGGCGTGAACCGCCGCCGCGTCGTCACGCTGAACGACGGCGTGGTGGGCGCCGAGAAATCGATCTCGGTCGCGTGCATGCATTGCTCGGACGCGCCCTGCATGGCGGTCTGCCCGGTCGACTGCTTCTACCGCACCGATGACGGCGTGGTGCTGCACGACAAGGACCTCTGCATCGGCTGCGGCTACTGCTTCTACGCGTGCCCGTTCGGCGCACCGCAGTTCCCGCAAGCCGGCGCCTTCGGCCTGCGCGGCAAGATGGACAAGTGCACGTTCTGCTCGGGTGGCCCAGAGCCGGATCGCAGCGAAGCCGAGTTTCGGAAGTACGGCCGCAACCGCCTCGCCGAAGGCAAGCTCCCGGCGTGCGCCGAGATGTGCTCGACCAAGGCGCTCCTGGGTGGCGACGGCGACGTGATCGCGGACATCTATCGCGAACGCGTGCTGCGTCGCGGGCGCGGCGCGGATCTCTGGGGCTGGAGCTCGGCCTACGGCGTGAAGCCCGGCGCGCAACCGCCGGTGCAGCAGCCGGCACCTGCCACGACGGGCAAGTCATGAGACTTGCTCTCGTGCTTATCGCCGCGCTCGCCCTAGCGGCCTGCGGCGAGAAAGAGCAGGTCGTCGTCTATAAACAGGGTAAGTACCAGGGCAAGCCCGACAACCGCTCCTGGGACAACGACCCGCTGCCCGCCGAATACCGCGGCGGCTCGTGGACGAAGGGCGACCGCTCCAGCTGGGAGGAGAGCATCAAGAAGCGCCAGCTCTCGCAAAACGAGTACCGCCGCATCTACCAGTAGCGGCACAAGGAGAAGCGATGAGGCTTTTGGTCCTGCTGCTGTCACTTTTCCTCGCAGGTGCTGCCTATGCGCAGCAGCCAGCAACGCCCGCGCCGGCGGACAACGTCAAGACCCAGCAGGAACGAGCGGCCAGCCAACCGGGTAATAACGCGCCGTTCTACCGCGAAGTGCGCGGCACGCAGTCGCAGTACACGACGAGCAGCGCGCAAGGCCGGGAAAGCGGCGTCCTGATCCAGTCGTGGGGCGACACCTGGCGCCGGATCCGCAACGGCCCGGTGATGTGGTACGGCGGCTGGCTGGTGCTCGCGGTGCTGGCGGCGATCGCGATCTTCTATACGATCTTCGGCCCGGTGAAGGTTCACGAGCCGCCAACGGGTCGATTGATCCCGCGTTTCAGCCGTGCGGACCAGATCGTGCATTGGTCTGTTGCCATCAGTTTCTGCACGCTGGGTATCAGCGGCCTCATCATGTTCTTCGGCAAGCACGTGCTGCTGCCCGTGATCGGCTACACGCTCTTCGGCTGGCTCACCGCTCTCGCCAAGAACCTGCACAACTTCATCGCGCCATTCTTCATCGTTTCGGTCATCGCGATGATCATCCTGTACGTGAAGGACAACCTGCCCAAGGCGTATGACATCAAGTTCCTGCTGAACGCCTTTGCCGTGATGGCAAAAGGCAAGCACATCCCGACCGGCCGGTTCAACGGCGGCGAGAAGGTGTGGTTCTGGGGTGGCGTGGTGTTTCTATCCATCGTCGTCACATGGAGTGGGGTGATCCTGCTCTTCCCGAACTTCGAGCAGACACGCTCGGTCATGCAGGAGGCGTGGATCTGGCATGCGTGTGCCGCGCTTCTCTACATCTCCATCTCGTTCGGCCACATCTATCTCGGCACTATCGGCCTCGAAGGTTCCTACCGTGCGATGCGCGACGGCTGGGTCGACGAGAGCTGGGCGAAGGAGCACCACCAGATCTGGTACGAGGA
>JAFARH010000367.1 GCA_019245555.1 Betaproteobacteria bacterium | reverse complement strand
CTGATGAAGCCCGGCGCCCAACTTCTCGAGCTTTAAGCGGCCTTCAGGTTCGCCACCGCGACGGCGAGCCACTTGACGCCGTGCGATCCGAAGTTGACCTGCACGCGCGCATCGCCGCCCTGCCCTTCGGCGTCGATGATCACGCCGCTGCCAAACTTCGCATGCACCACGTTCTGGCCGATGCGGAAGCCGCCCACGTCGCGCGGTGGCTTGTTCTGCACCGTGGTGCGCGTCTGGCGCGAGAAGTCGGGCGTGAATGCCTTCTGCTTCTGGAAGCGGGGCGTGAGCCACTTCATCAGATTGTTCGGAATCTCTTCGAGGAAACGCGACGGCATCGCGTAGCGCGTCATGCCATGCAGCATGCGAGTCTGCGCGTGCGACAGGTACAGGCGTTTCCGTGCGCGCGTGATCGCCACATAGGCGAGCCGACGCTCCTCCTCGAGCCCGTCGCGCTCGGTGACGCTCTTCTCGCTGGGGAAAAGACCTTCCTCGAGTCCCGACATGAAGACGACATCGAACTCCAGGCCCTTCGCCGAATGCACCGTCATCAACTGCAGGGCATCGGCCCCTTCGCCGGCCTGGTGCTCACCCGCCTCGAGCGCGGCGTGCGTCAAGAATGCGGTGAGCGGATCGGCCGCTTCGCCCGATTCGACCTCTCGATCGTCCTCCGTGAAAGCCGCGGCAGCATTGACCAATTCATCCAGGTTCTCGATCCGGTCTGCGCCTTCGCGCTCTGTCTTGTAGTGCTCCTTGAGCCCGCTCTTCTCGACGACGTGCTCCACGACCTCCTTCAGCGGCAGGCCCTGGGTCTCATTGCGCAGAGTCTCGATCAGCGCGCGAAATGTCGCCGCCTTGGAACCGGCCGCCACTGCAAAGAGCGATTTGCCGGCTTGCTTCGCGGCGTCTTGCAGTTGCTCCATCGTGCGGGCACCGATGCCGCGAGGCGGGAAGTTGGCGACGCGGATGAAGGCGTTGTCGTCGTCGGGCAGCGCAACGAGGCGTAGATACGCCAGCGCGTGCTTGATCTCCGCCCGCTCGAAGAATCGCAGGCCGCCATAGACACGATAGGCGATGCCGCGGGAAAAAAGCGAATGCTCGACGACGCGCGACTGGGCGTTTGACCGGTAGAGCACCGCCATCTGCGAGAGCGGCGTGTTGTCGCGATTGAGCGCCTGGACCTCCTCGACGATCCAGCGGGCTTCATCCGAATCGGACTCGCCCTCGAACACGCGCACCGGCTCGCCCTTGCCGGCTGCGGTCCAGAGGTTCTTGCCTAGGCGGTTGCGATTGTTCGCGATCAACGCGTTGGCCGCGTCGAGGATATTGCCGTGCGACCGGTAGTTCTGCTCGAGGCGTACGACCTTCTGCACCTTGAACTCGCGCTCGTAGTCGGCCATGTTGCCGACGTGGGCGCCGCGGAAGGTGTAGATCGACTGGTCGTCGTCGCCGACGCAGAAGTATTTCGCGCCCGCGCCGGCGAAGAGCTTGAGCCAGCGGTACTGCAGTCGGTTCGTGTCCTGGAATTCGTCGACCAGGATGTACTGGAAGCGCTGCGCGTAGTGCTCGCGCAGGATTTCGTTCCGCTTGAGAAGCTCGTAGCTTCGCAGGAGGAGCTCCGGGAAATCGACGACGCCCTCCTTCTGGCATTGCTCGTCGTACGCGGCGTAGAAATCGGCCATGCGCCGCATGTTTTCGTCGGTCACCGTGACGTCCCGTGCGCGGACGCCCTCTTCCTTGTTCGCGTTGATGAACCAGGCGAGCTCGCGGGGTGGGAAGCGCTCCTCGTCGATGTTGAGACCCTTGGCGAGGCGCTTGACGAGCGCGAGCTGGTCCTGCGAATCCATGATCTGGAACGCCTGCGGCAGCCCGGCATCGCGGAAGTGCGATCGCAGCATGCGGTTGGCGAGGCCATGGAAGGTGCCCATCCACATGCCACGCGGATTCGCCGGCAGCATCGCGGTGACGCGAGTGAGCATCTCGCGCGCCGCTTTGTTGGTGAAGGTCACCGCCAGCACCCGGGCGGGAACCGTGCGTCCGCCCTTGATGAGCCAGGCGATGCGAGTGGTGAGCACGCGCGTCTTGCCGCTGCCGGCGCCGGCCAGGATAAGGCCGTGCTCGTCCGGCAAAGTGACGGCGGCTAGCTGCTCGGGATTTAGAAGTTCGAGGTGAAGCGACAAAGCGCTCGCATTATAGAAGCTCCAACCAGCGCTTTTTGCTCAATCGATAGAGACAGTGGAGACGCAGCGGATTTCCGGGCGCGATGCTCGGATGCTCGAACGCGCCGGCCTTGTCTTCCGCCATGCCAAGGCGCTCCATCACCGCTCGCGAGCGGCGATTGTTCGGCACGGTGAAGGAAACGATCTCATCCAGGCCGAGTTTCTCGTAGCCAAAGCGCAGCGCGGCGCGCGCCCCCTCGCTCGCGAACCCCTTGCCCCAATAGGGCTGTGCCAGGCGCCAGCCGATTTCCACGCAAGGCGAGCACGGAAGTTGGGCGATCGGCGGCTGCAGTCCGATGAAGCCGATGAATTCGCCGGTGTCGCGCCGCTCCGCGGCCCATAGGCCCCAGCCGCGCTCGGCGATCTTTGCTTCGATCCGGCCGGCGAGCGCGTCGCTCGCTTGGCGGTCGAGCCGTGCCGGGAAGAACTCCATGACGCGCGGGTCGGCGTTCATTCCCGCGAACGGCGCCAGGTCGGACGCGCGCCATTGGCGCAGGCGAAGGCGCTCGGAGTCGAGCTCCGTGATCACAGAATCTCGAAGTCGACGTGATGCTTCTTGAGCTCCAGGTCGATCAGCTGCCGCCACGACCCTTCCGGCACCCAGACCTTCTCCACCGCGTCGTAGGCTTTCTTCGGATCGTCCTTCAGCACGATGGTGCGATAGAGGAAGACAAAGCTCGAGGCACGCATGTTGACCTGGCAGTGCACGAGCACTCTGCGATCCGCGAGGCCGCCGAGCGCTGCGGAAAAGGCATCGAAGTCAGCCTCGGTCGGTCCGTCGAACCGGATCGGGATATTGATAAACACCAGGCCCTGCCGCGCGACGATCAGGTGCTCATCGGCCACGGCGTCTCGCACTGTCGGCGGCGCCAGGTAGATCACCGCGCCGTAGCCCTGCTCCTTCAGCTTCCCTAACGCTGTCGCCGAAGGCTGTCCCGAGGTGGTGATGCGAGGCGAGATCTCGACGACGTTCGGCGCCTCGAGCGCCGGAGCCGCTGCTACTTGCAGCGCAGCGAGGAGCGAAACACCTGCGAAGCGTGTCAGCCCGAAACCTTTGGTTCGGCGACGCCGAACTTGCCGCGCACTTGGTTCGCGATCGCGTTCGCCTCGGCGCGCGACGGCAGGTTGCGGATGACGACGTAGTAGGTGATCTTTTCGCCCTCTTTGACCGGGCGGATCTGCGCCGGGTAGCCGGCGCCTGCCACGCTGTCGTAGAGGCCAAGCGCGCCGTTCTGCTCATCGAACTGGCCGAGGATTACGCTAAGGCGGCCGCCAACGCGCGCGACGCCTTTGCCCGGCTGCAGCTCCGTCTCTGCCGCCCACTGATCGAGCTGCTGCTTGCTCACCGTGCCGACCGGCTGCGTCTTGCCTTCGAGCCGGCGGTAGAACTGCAGCGGCTGGTTCATCGTCACCGGCTGCTCGCCGGCTGCGGCGACTTCAATGTCGCCTTCGATGAGGCAGACGATCTCGTTGCCGGCACGCGAGCGGCCCCAGAGGTCGGTGCCACGGATGCCCGCCGTGACCTGCGCGGCGCGTATGCTCACTTCGCGCTTGCGGCTCTTCGCGACGAGATCGGTAGTGAAGCGGAACGCGCCTTCGAGCACGTTGAGCGCGGCCTTGAAGAGATCGGCCGCGGGATTCAATTCCTGGAAGCCGAGCTGGCCGTTCTCGCCGAGCTTGACGAGGCTGCCGTCGGCGAGCTTGACGAGCGCGCGCGAGCCGGCGCCGGTGACGAGCTGATCGCCGGCGCGCAATTCCATTCCGGGAATGATCGGCACGCGACGTCCGTTGCGCTCGACCCATGCCGGCATCTGCACGCCTTCGATCGTCGCCGCGACCTGCGCGAGCGCCGAGTGAACTGGAATCAACAGAGCCGTCGCAACGAGGAGCAGCAGCGATTTCATCGGGTCTCCCGCCCTATAATTCCGCGCTTCCATGCAAGACGTTTACGATCCGCTGGCGGTCGAGCGCGAAGCCCAGGCGTACTGGGAAGCGAAGCGCTCCTTCCGTGTCGAAGAAGACCGCGCCAAGCAGAAGTTCTATTGCCTGTGCATGTTCCCTTATCCATCGGGGAAGCTGCACATGGGACACGTCAGGAACTATACCATCGGCGACGTTCTCACCCGCTACTACCGGATGCGGGGATTAAACGTGCTGCAACCGATGGGATGGGACGCCTTCGGTCTGCCGGCCGAGAACGCGGCGATGGCGAACAAAGTGCCGCCGGCGAAGTGGACGCGCAACAACATCGCGACGATGAAAGCGCAGCTGCGAACCCTGGGCTTCGCGCTCGACTGGTCGCGCGAGCTCGCCACCTGCGATCCGTCCTACTACAAATGGAACCAGTGGCTCTTCACCCGGATGTTCAAGAAGGGCCTCGCCTATAAAAAGACCGGCGTCGTCAATTGGGATCCGGTCGACCAGACGGTGCTTGCCAACGAGCAGGTGATCGAAGGGCGCGGCTGGCGCACCGGCGCGCTCGTCGAGAAGCGCGAGATCCCGATGTACTTCTTCCGCATCACCGAGTACGCCGAGGAGCTCCTCGCCGCGCTCGACAACCTGCCCGGGTGGCCCGAGCAAGTGAAGCTGATGCAGAAGAACTGGATCGGCAAGTCCGAAGGCGTGCGCCTCGGCTTTCCGTACGAGCTCGACGGCAAGAGGGAAACGCTCTGGGTCTTCACGACGCGCGCCGACACGCTGATGGGTGCGACCTTCTGCGCGGTCGCCGCGGAGCATCCGATCGCCGAAGCCGCTGCGCGCAAGGACCCGAAGGTCAAGGCCTTCGTCGAGGAGTGCAAGAAGGGCGCGGTGATGGAAGCCGAGCTCGCGCAGCTGGAAAAGAAAGGCGTGCCCACCGGAATGTTCGTCACGCATCCGCTCTCGGGCGAGAAGCTGCCGGTGTGGGTCGCGAACTACGTGCTGATGGGCTACGGCGAAGGCGCCCTGATGGCAGTACCGGGGCACGACGAGCGCGACATGGAGTTCGCGCACAAGTACGGCCTGCCGATCAAGCCGGTGATCCGCCATCCGCTCGGCGAGCGCGTCGATCTGCCATGGCGTCCTGAGTACGCGGAGCACGGCGTGCTCATTAATTCCGGCAAGTACAACGGACTCCACTATCAGCAGGCCGTCGACGCGATCGCTGCAGATCTGAAAGCCAAAGGCCTAGGCGAGAAGCAAGTGCAATGGCGCCTTCGGGACTGGGGCGTCTCGCGCCAACGCTACTGGGGCACGCCGGTGCCGATCGTGCATTGCCCGAAGTGCGGCGATGTGCCGGTGCCGGACGATCAGCTGCCGGTCGTGCTGCCCGAGAACCTGGTGCCCGATGGCAGCGGCAGCCCGCTCGCCAAGATGGCCGAGTTCATCAATACGACGTGTCCCTCGTGCGGCGCGGCGGCGAAGCGCGAGACCGACACGATGGATACCTTCGTCGATTCGTCGTGGTACTTCGCGCGCTACGCCTGTCCCGACCAGGACAAGGCGATGGTCGACGATCGTGCGAACTACTGGATGGCGGTCGACCAGTACATCGGCGGCATCGAGCACGCGATCCTGCACCTGCTCTATTCGCGCTTCTTCCAGCGCGTAATGCGCGACGAAGGTCTCATACCCAAGGTGTCGGAGCCGTTCGCCAATCTGCTGACGCAAGGCATGGTTCTGGCGGAGTCCTAC
This sequence comes from Betaproteobacteria bacterium, assembly GCA_019245555.1. Taxonomy (GTDB): domain Bacteria; phylum Pseudomonadota; class Gammaproteobacteria; order Burkholderiales; family SG8-39; genus SCGC-AG-212-J23. Next base: position 1,594 of record JAFARH010000367.1, on the reverse strand, counting down.
TACACCGACGCGAGCGGACGCCGCGAATGGGTGAATCCCGCCGACGTCACCGTCGAACGCGATGCCAAGGGCAAGATCCTCTCGGCCAAGCGCACGGCCGACGGCGCCGCGGTCGTCTACGACGGCATCGGCACGATGTCGAAGTCGAAGAACAACGGTGTCGACCCTCAGGCGCTCATCGACAAGTACGGCGCCGACACCGCGCGCTTCTACACGATGTTCGCCTCGCCGCCGACCAACACGCTCGAGTGGAGCGACGAGAGCGTCGAAGGCTCGTACCGATTCCTGCGCAGGGTGTGGGACTTCGCGCTCAAGTATTCGCGCGCCAAGCTCGATGCGAGGGTCGACCGCAAGATCCGCTTCGAGATCCACTCGGAGCTCAAGAAGGCGAATGACGACATCGAGCGGCAGAAGTTCAATACCGTCGCGTCGGCGTGCATGAAGATCCTGAACGCGCTGGAAGAGCTGGGTGAGTGGGACGAGACTTCGCGCGAAGGCCTCTCCATCCTGCTGCGGCAGCTCTCCCCGATCTCGCCGCATCTGACGCATCACCTCTGGCGCGACCTCAAGTTCGGCGAGGACATCATGCGCGCGCCCTGGCCCGATCCGGATCCGGCGGCGCTCGAGCAGGACGAGGTCGAGCTCGTCGTGCAGGTGAACGGCAAGCTGCGCGGCTCGATCAAGGTACCCAAGGCCGCCGATCGCGCCGCGATCGAGCAGCTTGCGCGCGCCAACCCGAACGTGCAGCGGTTCGTCGCCGGGCAGAACGTGAAGAAGGTGGTCGTGGTTCCCGGCCGCCTGATCAACCTCGTCGTTTGAAGGCCCTGCTACCGCTGGTCCTCGCTGCCGCGGTTGGAGGCTGCGGCTTCCAGTTACGCGGCAGCGCCACGGTCCCATTCCAGACGCTATATATCCCGGATGCGAGGACCGGCGTCGCGCTCAACTTGAAGCGCAATATCGAGGCCGGTACGAACGCCAAGGTGGTCGATGATCCCAAGAAGGCGGACGCGATCCTCGAGCTCTCGGCCGAGAACAAGGAAAAGATCATCCTCTCGCTCTCCGGCACGGGTCGGGTCAGCGAGTTCCGCCTGCGCTACAGCGTTCGCTATCGCGTGCATGACGGCAAGGGAAACGAATACGTGCCCTCCAGCCTCGTACAGCTGACGCGAGACATGACTTACGACGATTCGCAGATCCTGGCCAAAGAGGCGGAGGAGCAGCTCCTCTTCCGGGACATGCAGAGCGACATGGTGCAGCAGGTACTGCGCCGCCTCGCCTCGGCCGACAGGCCGAAGCCGAAGGTGCAGTGATGCAATTACGTTCCGGCGACCTCGACTCGCAGCTCAAGAAGTCGCTGCTCCCTGCTTACGTGATCCACGGCGACGAGCCGCTTCTCGCCATGGAGGCGGCGGACGCGGTGCGCACCGCGGCCCGCAAGGCCGGATTCGCCGAGCGCGAAGTACTCGAGCCCGGTCGCGGCTTCGACTGGAGCGAGTTCACGCACGCCACCGGCAGCCTCTCGCTCTTCGCGGACAAGAAGCTCGTCGAGCTGCGCATCGCGAACGGCAAGCCCGGTACTCAGGGCAGCGAAGCG
>JAFARH010000298.1 GCA_019245555.1 Betaproteobacteria bacterium | reverse complement strand
GTCCGACCGCATTTCTGGTCCCCACCAGAGCCGCTACATCGCCTTCTACACATCGTTCTTTGGCATCGGCACCGCCCTTTCCTACGCGACGGCCGGGTTCATTGCGGCCAGCCATGGCCCGAGTGCCGCGTTTCTCGTCAGTGGGGCGGGGCCGGTCATCGCAGGAGCTTTGGTCTATGCGCTGCAGCCGAAGCCAGCGCCGGGAGGTGTGCGATTTACTCTGCGAAGCCTTTTTCCGGTCGCCGCGTGGCGGCAGGTGCTCGAGGACCGGGCGAGCGCGGGCTACACACTCGGCTACATGGCGCATTGCCTCGAGCTCTTCGGCTCGCGCGCCTGGATGGTGGCGTTCCTCGCGTTCTCAGCGAGCCTTCACCACGGCGATTCGTATCCATGGTCAGGACCGGTGATCGCGGCGGTGGTCAACCTGCTCGCGGTGCCCGCTTCGATCCTTGGCAACGAAGTCGCGCTGCGCATCGGGCGGCGCCGCTGGATATTGATCGTGATGGCGTCTTCAGGGTCGAGCGGCCTCATCCTCGCCGCCGCGGCCCCTTGGCACTGGGCGCTCGTGCTCGCGCTCCTCGTCGGCTATTCGATGCTTGTCATGGCGGAGTCCGGCACGCTGACTGCGGGCCTGGTCGGCGCGGCACCCACGGAGTTGCGCGGCGCAGCGATGGGACTCTATTCGTTGACGGGGTTCGCCGGCGGCTTGCTGGGGCCCGTCGTCTTCGGCACGGCGCTCGACTTGGCCGGCGGCGCCGCGAGCGCAATGGCGTGGATCGCTGCCTATGCCGCCATAGGCGCGGGATGCCTCGCCGCGCCGTTGGTGGCTAGAATCCACCGCAAAGGCTAGGAGGAGCCCATGGAGCGCATCTGGTTGAAGAGTTATCCGCCCGGCGTGCCGACGCAGATCGACGTCAATCAGTACAGCTCACTCGTCGAGCTTTTCGAGAAAAGTATCCGCGCCTACGGCGATCGCCCGGCTTTCACCAACATGGGCAAGACGCTCAGCTTCGGAGAGCTCGACACCATGTCGCGCAATTTCGGAGCGTGGCTGCAATCGAAAGGCCTCGCCAAAGGCGCGCGCGTCGCGATCATGATGCCGAACTGCCTGCAGTACCCGATCGCGATGTTCGGCACGCTGCGCGCCGGCTGCGTCGTAGTGAACGTCAACCCGCTCTACACCGCGCGCGAGCTCGAGCACCAGGTCAACGACGCTGGCGCAGAAGTGATCGTTGTTCTCGAGAACTTTGCGAATGTGCTCCAGCAAGTGCGTGCACGCACGCCGCTCAAGCACGTCGTCGTCACTTCGCTCGGCGAGATGCTGGGCCTGAAGGGCCTGCTGGTGAATCTGGTCGTGCGCAAGGTGAAGAAGATGGTGCCGGCCTACGACCTGCCCGGCGCCGTGAGCTTCAAGCAGGCGCTCGCCGAAGGCTCGGGCGCGAAGCTCGTCACGCCGCTCCTGGGCCGCGACGACCTGGCGTTCCTGCAGTACACCGGCGGCACGACCGGCGTTTCGAAGGGCGCGATGCTTCTTCACCGCAACGTTATCGCGGCGCTCTTGCAGTACAAGACGTGGCTCGCGTCAGGCATCGCCGGCGACGAGCGACCGGTGATCATCACGGCGCTGCCGCTCTATCACATCTTTTCGCTGACGGTGAACTGCCTCAACATGATGACGGTGGGCGGCGAAAACATCCTGATCACCAACCCGCGAGACATTCCCGGTTTCGTCAAGGAGCTCGCCAAGCATCGCTTCACCATGATTAGCGGCGTCAACACGCTCTTCAATGCGCTACTCAACAATGCCGACTTCGCCAAGCTCGATTTCTCGGCGCTCAAGTTCGCGCTCGGTGGCGGCATGGCGGTGCAGAAGGTAGTGGCCGATCGCTGGAAGCAGATTACGGGGACCACGCTGATCGAAGGCTACGGTCTTACTGAGACCGCGCCCGCAGCGACTGCCAACCCGCTCGATATGAAGGAATACAGCGGCGCCATTGGCCTGCCGATGCCGTCAACGGATATCGAGCTGCGCGACGACAACGACAAGGCGGTGCCGCTCGGCGAGTCCGGCGAGATCTGCATCAAGGGGCCGCAGGTGATGGCCGGCTATTGGCAGAAACCCGACGAGACCGCGAAGGTGCTCGGCGCCGACGGCTACCTCCATACCGGCGACATCGGCGTGATGGACCCGAAAGGTTTCATCCGCATCGTCGACCGCAAGAAGGACATGATCGTCGTGTCGGGATTCAAGGTGTTCCCGAACGAAATCGAGCAGGTCGTCTCCATGTTGCCGGGCGTGCTCGAGTGTGCGGTCGTCGGCGTACCTGACGAGCATTCGGGCGAGGTGCCGAAGGTCTACGTAGTGAAGAAGGACCCGCAGCTCACCGAGCAGGACGTGCTCGAGCACTGCAAGAAAGAGCTCACCGGCTACAAGCGGCCTAAGTACGTCGAATTCCGCACCGAGCTGCCGAAAACCAACGTCGGCAAGATCCTTCGTCGCGCGCTGCGCGACGAGAAAAAGGCCGCCTAGCTCGCAGGCTTCAACACGAGGCGCTGCGCGCCTTCGAGCTTCGCGCGATCGGTCGTCATCGGCACATAGTCGCCGCGCGCCCAGAGCGGCATCAGGTCGTGGTGATGCGGCGAGAACGGGTTGCCCGACTGCCCACCCGGCATGATGAAACGCGAAGCCTCCGGATCGCCGAGATCGTAGATCGCACGCAGGCTCGATGCGTGCCGGTTGGAAAACGGCTCGGACTCGTCGCTGAAGTCCATATCGCCGCGGTTGATCGTGTAGCCATCGCCCGGGCTGGGGGCCGTGATGTCGAAGTAGCCGCGCAGCCAGGCACTGCGCGAGAACGGCCGGTGTCGCAGCCGCGCCTCATGAGCCTGGCCCCATTTCCAGGTGTTGGCGTCCTTGCCATAACGCTTGCGCAAATCCTGCAGCGCCTTTTCGAGGGAGGTCGCAAGAATTTCATCGCAGGTCTCGAGGCGCGGCGTGTTGATGTCATCGCACCACCGTGACTCGGCATTCCGGTCTGACAGCACGTCATCGAGGAAGAGCGACCGCGAGTGCCACGCGCCGCGAAACAGCGGTCCGAGCTCATCTGCATATATAGCGCGGTCCAGCTCGCGGATCCACGCCGTGTAGATGAGCGGTTCTGGTCGATCCGCCGACATGGCGCCGTCCCAGGTGGCGAGCCACTTGAGGACTTCGCTGGCTTCGGCGCTGCTGCCCTGGATTGCCACCATGCGTGGCAAGAGCGCACGTGCCGCGAACGATACGACATCGGCCTGCATGCGCTCAAAGCTCGAGCGGTCGTGCTTCCTCACGCTCTCGACGAGTTCGTCGATGCGACTGGCGCGGTAGGGTACATCCCATTCAAAAGTGATGGCGTAGCGATACCCCGGCGGCACGACCTTGTGGTTGGCAGTCACGATCTTTCCGCTCGGCGGATTGAACGCGTGCGGCAGCTCGTCGAACGGAACGAATCCCGCCCAGTCGTAGCGCGCGTCCCACCCCGGCGCTGGTGCAAGCCCATGTAGATCGTTCTCGCGTTTGCGGATGGGAATCTTTGCCGGCGCGATGAAGCCGATGTTGCCGTCGACATCGGCGTAGCTCAGATTCTGCTGCGGCACGCTGAGCGAGCGGGTGGCATCGACGAACTCTTTCCAGTTCCTCGCGCGCGCCAGCTTGAGAAATGCGCCGAGCGAAACATCGTCTTCGTCCAACGCGGTCCAGGCGAGGGCGAGGGCATGGCCGCGAGGCGTGGCGTCGAGCGCGCGCTGCAAGACATCGCTGATGATCGGGCCGTGCCGCGAAATGCGCACATTAAGCTCGACGTCTGGCGTTCCGTTGATCTTGATCGTTTCGTGCACGACCCTGAACGGCCGATGGCCGTCCGGCGCGACATAGCCGCCGGCGCCGTCGAGTTTTTCGAGATAGAGATCCTGCACATCCGGGCCGGTGTTGGTCGCACTCCAGGCGATTCGGTCATTCCGCCCGAGGATGACCCCCGGCACACCGGGCAGCGTCGCGCCAATCTGTTCGAGCCCCGGCGCATGCAGGTGAGCGAAATACCAGATGTTCGGTGCGCTCAATCCGAGATGCGGGTCGTTCGCGAGCAGTGGCTTACCGCTCGCCGTGCGCGTACCGGAGACCACCCAGCTGTTGGACGCGCCGCCGAGGGAGTCCAGGAGGGAAATTTGCGCCGGCTCCTTCTCTAGCAGTCGGTAAAAATCGCGCAGATTGGGCAGCTTCGGCTGTTCGTCGCCCGGGTAGGGCGGGAAAAATTCCTGGATCATCGACGTCGCGAGACGCGGAGCAAGTTGCAGCCTCAGCAACTCGCTGCGCCAATTGCCGCCCAGATCCCAGGACATCATCTTGGCCCACGCCGCGGTGTCGACTTCGCTCCAAGGTTCTGGCTGCACGCCAAGGATCCAGAATTCGAGCGGCAGCACCGGCTTCGTGCGGAGAAACGAATTCACGCCGGCGGCGTAGGCGGAAAGGAGCTTCTTGCTGTCGGCGTCCAGCCGAAGAAGATTTGCTTCAGCGACGCGCCGGATGCCGAGCGTGCGCAGGAAACGATCGGTGTCGAGCGCCGCCGGCCCGAGAATCTCCGCAAGGCGGCCGGACGCGATGCGTCGATTCATCTCGAGTTGCCACAGGCGATCCTGCGCGTGGACGAAGCCGAGCGCGAACTGCACATCGCGCTCCGAGCGCGCAAAGATGTGCGGGATTCCATTCGCGTCGCGCAGGATTTCCACTGCACCATCGATGCCTGCTACTTCGACTTCGCCGCTAACCTGCGGCAGCGAAAGGCGTAGATAGAAGTAACCGCCAGCGATCGTCCCGCCGAAAACAAATACGGCGATCAACAACCATCGAATAGTTCGATGCGGCACCGCCGCAATTCTGTTATAACGAAAGCGTCATAACAACTGCAGGGCCTTGAATGCTCTACAGTCTTTACGAAGCGCAGCACCTGGCACTCACCCCGCTGCGTTTCATGGCCGAGTGGTCGCGCGGCTGGTTTGGCAACCCGTTCAGCCCCTTCGCGCATTTCCCGATTTCGCGCCGCCTCGCGGCGTCGAGCGATCTCTTCCTTCGCGTCACCGAGCGCTACGAAAAACCGGATTGGAACCTCGACGGTGTCGAGATCGAGGTGACGCAGGAAAAGCCGTTCTGCCGGCTGATCCATTTCAAGCAGCCGACGCCAAACGCGCGCAAGGTGCTGGTGGTCGCACCGCTATCGGGACATTACGCGACGCTCCTGCGAGACACGGTTCGCGCACTTCTCGCTGAGCACGATGTCTGGATCACCGACTGGGTCAACGCGCGGCTGGTGCCGCTGTCGGCGGGCCCATTCCATCTGGCCGATTACGTCGACTACGTGCGCGACTGGATCGCGCTGCTTTCACCGCGTCTGCATGTCATCTCCGTCTGCCAGCCAACCGTTCCGGTGCTCGCCGCGGTCTCGCTCATGGCGGAGCGCGATCAAGCGCAGCCGCTGACGATGACGATGATGGGTGGCCCGATCGACGCGCGCCGGAGTCCGACCGCGGTGAACAACCTCGCGCGGCGCAAGTCGTATTCGTGGTTCGAGCAGAACGTGATCGAGCGCGTGCCGGCGAAATATCCGGGATATGCGCGCCGCGTTTACCCGGGCTTCCTGCAGCACATGGGCTTCGTGGCCATGAACCCGGATCGGCACGTCAACGCCCATTGGGACTACTTCAACCACCTGATGCAAGGCGATGGCGAGTCGGCCGAGGCGCATCGGCGCTTTTACGATGAGTACAACGCGGTGCTCGACCTGCCGGCCGAGTACTACCTCGATACGGTAAAGACGGTCTTCCAGGACTTCGCGCTACCGAAAGGCCGCATGTTCGTGCGCGATGAGCTGGTGCGGCCAACCGCGATTCGCAACGTCGCGCTCCTTACCATCGAAGGCGAGCTCGACGACATTTCCGGGAACGGGCAGACCGAGGCCGCGCACGCGCTCTGCCTCAACATTCCACGCCAGCAGCGGGAGCACTTTCTCGCTCCCGGTGTCGGGCACTACGGCATCTTCTCCGGCCGGCGCTGGCGCGAGGTGGTGTTCCCCCGCGTGCGCGAATTCATCTCGCTCTACAGCTCGTAGCGCGATCCCTCTTCGCCGCGCACGGCGCGCTCGACGATGTCGCGCGGCAGGTGCGGCGCGAATGCTTCGATGAACTCATAGGCATAGCGCCGCAGATAGGCATTGCGCTTGATGCCGAGTCGCGTCGTGCTCGACTCGAAGAGGTGGCTGGCATCGATTGCACGGAGCGTCGTGTCGCGCTTCGGGTCGAACGCCATTTTGGCGAGGATTCCGACGCCGAGACCGAGCTCGACATAGGTCTTGATCACGTCCGAATCGAGCGCGGTCAGCACCACATTGGGATGTAAACCGCGTAGCTCGAACGCCTTCTCTACCAGAGACCGATTCGCGAATGCAAAGTCGTAGGTGACGATCGGATACTCGGCCAGCTTCTCCAGGGTCAGGGGCTCGGCTTTCAGCAGCGGATGCTTGGGAGGGACCACCACGCAGCGGTTCCACTGATAGACCGGCATCGATACGAGATCGGGGTACTCGGCGATGGCCTCCGTGGCGACGCACAGATCAGCCTCGCCAGTAAGTACCTGCTCACAAATCTGCGTTGGATTTCCTTGGTGAATGACGAGTTTCACCTTGGGATAGCGCCGCTTGAAGGCGGCCACAGCCTTCGGTAGCGCATAGCGCGCCTGGGTATGCGTTGCGGCGATGGTCAAGGTGCCGAGCTGGTCGTTGGCGAACTCTTCACCAGCGCGGCGCAGGTTCTGAGCCTCGGACAGGATGCGCTCTGCAATAGCCACCACCGCCTTGCCTGGCTCCGTGACCGATACCAGCCGCTTTCCGTGGCGTGCGAACACCTGGATGCCCAGCTCGTCCTCCAGTGAGCGGATCTGCTTCGAGACGCCCGGTTGCGACGTATGCAGGGCGTCGGCTGCCTCGGAGACGTTGAGGCCGCGACGCACCACTTCGGTGAGGTAGCGCAGCTGCTGGAGCTTCATGCCTTATTCCCTATGTGAATAACATGCTAACACAATAGTCTTTGTGGGTATAAGAGCCGCTCCTAGCATTGAGCCTCCATGGAACCCGGAATCCTCGCCCTCGTTGCCATCACGCTGCTCGCCGCTTTCGTCAACGGCGCGCTTGGCTATGGCTTTTCGTCCCTCACCGTTCCCGTTGGCCTCGTCTTCTTCGCCAACCGCATCCTGAATCCAGCGCTGGTACTGGTGGAGGTTTTTATCAACCTCTACGTGCTGGTCATCAATCGCGGCGCTATCCGCGCGGTATGGAAGCGCGTGTGGCCGATCATCATCGGATTGCTGCCCGGCGTTGCACTGGGAAGCTATGTGCTCGCTTCGTTGCATCCGGACTGGCTGAAGCTCGGCACGTACGTCCTTATCCTGCCGCTTATCCTCTTGCAGGCGGCCGGCATTCGCCGCCCGATCGCGGCGGAACAAGCGATCGGCGTGCCTTTCGGCGCTGGCCTTGGCTTCCTCTATTCAGTGACGACGATCTCGGGACCGCCGCTCGCACTGCTCTTCAATAACCAGGGGCTCGTGAAGCAGGAATTCCGCGCCGGTCTCGCGCTCATCCGCGTCGCCGAGTCATGCCTCACGGCGTTTGCCTATTACCAGCTTGGCCTCTTCACCACCGAAGCGCTGCAGGTTGGCGAGTGGATCGTGCCCAGCGTTCTCATCGGTATTCCGCTCGGCGCATGGGCGATCCGCCGCCTCGATGCCGAGACCTTCCGTCGCATCTGCATGAGCTTCGACGTTTGGGTGGTCGGTTTTGGTCTCTCGCGGACGTTGATCACGCTAAAACTCGCGGCCGGGCCGCTCGGCTATAGCGCGATGTTCGCCGCCGTGCTCCTCGATATCTACCTGCTGGTCAACTTTTTCCGCTCGCGCCGCACGGCGCTCGCGGCTGCCTGACATGTATATCTACGACGAGATCGATCAACGCCTCGTCGACGAGCGCGTCAGGCAGTTCCGGGGCCAGACCGAGCGGTTCCTCGCCGGCAAGCTGTCGGAGGAAGAGTTCCGCGCTCTGCGGCTGCGCAACGGCCTCTACATCCAGCGCTATGCGCCGATGCTGCGCATCGCTATCCCGTATGGCCTGCTCTCGACGAAGCAGCTTCGGAAGCTCGCTGAGATCACACGCAAATACGACCGCGGCTACGGCCACTTCTCGACGCGCCAGAACATGCAGCTCAACTGGCCGAAGCTCGAGCAGGTGCCGGACATCCTGGCCGAGCTTGCGACGGTGCAGATGCACGCGATCCAGACCTCCGGCAACTCGTTCCGCAACATCACGACCGATCACTTTGCCGGCGTGGCGCGCGACGAGATCGTCGACTCGTTCGTCTGGTGCGAAATCATCCGCCAGTGGTCGACCTTCCATCCGGAATTCTCGTTCCTCCCGCGCAAGTTCAAGATCGCGCTGAACGGCGGACGCTCCGATCGCGCGGCGGTCGCCGTGCACGACATCGGCCTGCATGCCATCAAGGACGAGCGCGGGGAAATCGGCTTCAAGGTGTTGGTCGGCGGCGGGCTCGGCCGCACGCCGATGATCGGCGTGGTGATCCGCGAATTCCTGCCATGGCGCCATCTCCTCACGTATCTGGAAGCGATCCTGCGCGTCTATAACCGCTACGGGCGGCGCGACAACATCCACAAGGCGCGCATCAAGATCCTGGTAAAGGAGCGCGGCGCCGACAAGTTCCGCGAGGAAGTCGAAGCCGAATGGGCGCAGATCAAGGACGGCCCGGCCACGCTCATCCTGGAAGAGCTTGCGCGCGTCGCCGCTCGATTCACGCGCCCGTCGTACGAGCGCCTGCCGAACCTGGACCTTGCGGCGATCGCCATCCCGGGCTTTGGCGCGTGGGCGAAACGTAACGTCCATCCACACAAGGTCTCCGGCTATGCCGCGGTCACCCTCTCGCTCAAGAAGACCGGCGTGCCGCCGGGTGACGTTACCGCCGAGCAGATGGAAGCGATCGCCGATCTTGCCGACCGGTATTCATTCGGCGAATTGCGCGTCTCACACGAGCAGAACCTCGTGCTGGCCGACGTGCGGCAGAGCGACCTCGTCACCGTGTGGCGCGAAGCGCGGCAATTGGGCCTCGCGACGCCGAACCTTGGCCTGCTCACCAACATCATCGCGTGCCCCGGCGGCGACTTCTGCGCTTTGGCTAATGCGAAGTCGATTCCCGTGGCAGAAGCAATCCAGCGGCGCTTCGACGATCTCGACTATCTGCACGACATTGGCGAGCTGGACCTGAACATCTCCGGCTGCATGAATGCCTGCGGACACCACCACATCGGCCACATCGGCATCCTCGGCGTCGATAAGAACGGCGAGGAGTGGTACCAGATCGAGATTGGCGGTAATCAGGGCGAAATTCGACCGGGCACCAAAGCCGCGCTAGGCAAAGTCATCGGCCCCTCGTTCGCCCGTGCTCAGGTCCCGGACGTCATCGAGCGGCTGATCGAGTGCTATCTCGAGCGCCGCGACAGCGACGTCGAGCGCTTCGTGGACGTAGTGCATCGCATCGGTATCGAACCATTCAAGGAACGGGTTTATGGCAGCACTGATCAAGCAGCGACGCGTCGTCACCGAGAGCGCGCCGTCGCCTGAGGGCGAGGTGCTACGTCTCGAGCCGACCGATGATCCAGCATCGGTCGTGGGCAAGCTCGACCGTGTCGCACGCGTGGAGGTCAACTTCCCGAAATTCGGCGACGGACGCGGTTTCTCGGTCGGGCGCCTGCTTCGCGAGCGCTACGGCTACAAGGGCGAGCTGCGCGCGGTGGGACACATCACGCGCGACCACCTGTTCTTCATGGAGAGCGTCGGCTTCGATGCCTTCGAGCTGCGCGAGGGAGAGGATCCGCACGAGGCGCTCGCCGCGTTCAACGACTTCAGCGAGTCCTACCAGGCGTCGCCTGCGCGGCCGCAGCCGCTTTTCCGTCGCCGCGCGCAATGAGCAAGCTGGCAGCTGGGTTGCGCGAGATCGCATCGCGCTACGCACCCGTGGCGCTTGCTAGCAGCCTGCAGGCGGAGGACATGATCATTACGGATGGGATT
>JAFARH010000195.1 GCA_019245555.1 Betaproteobacteria bacterium | reverse complement strand
CGTTCCTCTACCTCGTCTACGTGATCGATCAGGGCCCAACCGACCACGTAGACGAGGTAGAGGAACGAGAGGAAGAAGCCGGGCAGCATCGCCGAAGCGTAGAGCTTCACCACCGATTGGCCGGCGACCGCGGCGTAGACGATGATCATAACCGACGGCGGAATCAGGATGCCGAGCGTGCCGCCGGCCGTAATCACGCCCGAGGCGAGCTTGACGTTGTAGCCCGCCTTCAACATGGGGTTGAACGCGATGACGCCCATAAGCACTACGACGGCGCCGACGAGGCCGCTCGCGATTCCCCAGAACGTACAGACGATGAGTGTCGCGACAGCAAGCGATGCCGGCACCCGCCGGAACGCTAGCTGAATGCTGTAGAACATCTTGTCGACGAGCGCTCCCCGCTCCATCACGTATCCCATCAGCACGAAAAGCGGGATGGAGATGAGCGTGTCGTTGTTCATCGCACCGTAGGTGCGCTCGACCATCAGGTCGAAGACGCGGTTGTCGCTCCAATGCTGGCCGGGCGCATGGAATGCGATGAAACCGAAGAACATGCCGAGGCCCATCAGCGTGAATGCCGTCGGGAAGCCGAGCATGATCACGACCACGATCAAGGTCAGCATCAGGAGGCCGAGCGCGGGATCGCTCATGTCTGGCCTCCTTTCAGGCGCTGGTGCGCCGATTCGTCGATGTCGTGCACGCTCTCGACCGCGCGGCGGCGTGACTCCTCGTCGACGTACTGGCTGTTGGCGAGCTGCTGCTCGACGACGTCGATTTCCTCGGCGTCCTTCAGGCGCGCCGGCCAGTCACCGGTCTTGAGGCAGATGACGCAGCGCACGATCTCGGCGAGCCCCTGCAGCATGACCAGGACCCCCGCGATCGGGATGATCGTCTTGAACGGGTAGACCGCGGGACCGTTGGAGGTGACGTTGGAGTGCTCGCCGATGCGCCACGAATAGGCCGCGTAGTCGGTGCCGGCATAGATCAGGGCGACGATGCCGGGGATGAAGAAAGCGATGTACAGCACGAGGTCGAGCACGGCCTGCGTGCGCGGCCTCATCGAGCTGTAGAGAAAGTCGCCGCGCACATGCGCGTCCTGCGAGAGCGTGTACGCGCCGCACATCATGAAGAGCGTGCCGTACATCATGTTGGTCGCGTCGAAGATCCATGCAGTCGGGGAGTTCAGGAGGTAGCGCTTGAACACCTCGATGCACACCGTGAACATCAAAAGCATGATGAGCCATGCGCATGCCTTGCCCGCCCACGTGCTTATGTGGTCGGCCACCTGCAGCGCGCGCTCAGCCTTTTCCGCGTTCATCTTCTGCTAGCCCCCTACAAAAAACGAGGCACCAGCCGGGTCGCCCGGATGGTGCCTCGGCTTGTGCCGCGTTAAGCCTTCTTCGCGGGTGCTTTGTTGCCGAAGTAATGGTTGTACGCCATCGTCCGGTTGACGACGACGTCCTGCTCCCACTTCACCGCACGCTCCGCAAACTTGCGCTGCGACTCCGTGATCTCCTTGACGAAGGGCGTCGACATCTTCTTCTCGAGCGCGCCGTCGTAGGCCTTGAGCTGCGCCTGCAGGATCGACGCCGGCGTCCGGTAGAAGCGAACCTTGTCGGTCGTCTGCAGCGTGATGTAGTCCTGCGAGTTGCGGTCGATCGCCTTCCACATCATCTGCGCGGACGCCGCATCCACCGCGTTGGCGATGATCGCCTTCAGCTTGGCCGGCAGCGCGTCGTACTTGGTCTTGTTGAACGTGATCTCGAGCTGCTCCGCATTCTGGTGGTAGCTCTGCAGCATGCAGATCTTCGAGACGTCGGCAAAACCAAGGGCGCGGTCCGACGAGGTGTTGTTGAACTCGGCGGCATCGAGCAGGCCGCGGTCGATCGCCGGAACGATCTCGCCGCCGGGCAGCGCGTTGACCGCGGCGCCCATGGCCGTGAACACATCGATCGAAATACCGACCGTGCGGTACTTGAGTCCCTTGAAGTCCTCGGGCTTGGTCATCACTTTCTTGAACCAGCCGAGGGGCTGCGTATAGAGGGGCGCGTACGGGAACGAGACGACGTTGCCGCCGATCGACGAGTAGAGTTTTTCGAGCAGCTCCTTGCCGCCGCCGTGGTGGTGCCAGGCGAGCAGCATGTTCGCGTCCATGCCGTAAGCCGGGCCCGAGCCCCACAGCGCGAGCGCGTTGCTCTTGCCGTAGGAATAGACCAGCACGCCGTGGCCGCCATCGAGCGTGCCCTTCGAAACTGCTTCCATCAGCCCGAATGCGGGAACCACCGCGCCGGCCGGCAGGACCTCGATCTTGAGGTCGCCGCCGGTCATGTCATTGACGAGCTTGGCGTAGTCCTGTGCGTACTCGTGGAAGATGTCCTTCGAGGGCCAGGTGGATTGGAAGCGCATGCTGATCGGGCCCTGCGCTTTGACGATCGCGGGAAAGCCGAGCGCTGCAGCGCCGGTCGTCGCGGCTACTGCGCCCTTCAAAAATTTGCGGCGCTGATTACTCATTGCGGGTCTCCTCCTCCTATGGGTGACGGATTCTATAACAGCGCCATTCGACGGGGCATTCCGCCCTGCGAGATAAAATCGCCGCGCCTTGGAGCCAAGCGCCGCCATCGAGACAGCGAAGCACGTGCTGCTCGCGTTTGCGGTCATCCTCGCCGCCGGAACGCTCTCGGGCCTCCTCGCGCGGCGCCTGCAGATACCTGACGTCGTGGTGTACCTCGTCGCCGGCATCCTGCTCGGCCCGGAATCGGCCGGCTTGATCGATATCAAGGCGGATTCGGCGCTGAACCAAGTCATCCTGGTCTTCGGCGCCTGCTACATCCTCTTCGACGGCGGCGCATCGCTGCGCCTCGCGGTGCTGAAGCAGGTGTGGATCACCATCGTGGTCATCGCCACGATCGGCGTAGTCATCACCGGTGCCATTACCGCAGCGGCCGCGTATTGGATCCTCGGCGTACCGCTCATCGTGGCCGCGCTCCTTGGCGCGGCGATCGCCTCGACTGATCCGGCGACGCTCGTGCCGGTATTCCGGCAGGTGAGGATCCGCGAGCGCGTGGCACAGACAGTGATGAGCGAGTCGGCGCTCAACGATGCGACCGGCGCCATCCTCACTTTCGCCGTGCTGGCGATCGCGACCGGCGCGGAATTTTCGACCGGCGGCGCGCTCTTCGAGCTCGGAAGACAGGCGTTCGTCGGCCTCGTGGTCGGCGGCGTGATCGGCTACCTCGCCGGCGTCTTCATCGCGCACGAGCGCATGGCCTTCCTCATGGAATGGGCGCCGCTCGTCACGCTGATGGCAGTGATCGGCGCCTATCTCGGCACTGACGACCTGTATGCGAGCGGCTTCATGGCCGTGT
>JAFARH010000380.1 GCA_019245555.1 Betaproteobacteria bacterium | reverse complement strand
AAGTTGATGTCGGTGAACGCGTTGATGATTACCGGCGCGTTGGTCACAGACACGAAGCGCGCGGCGTCCTTACCGGAGCCGTTGAAGTGCTGGTGCCAGCAGTTGAGCGGGATGGCGAAGATCGCGCCCGCCTTCCACTCGAACTGGATGCGCTTGCCGGCGTCGTTCCAGACCGCGGTCGAGCCGCGGCCGTCTAGGACGTAGATCATCTCTTCGAAGAGCTGGCGCTGCGGCGCAAGGCTCTTGCCCGCAGGAATCTCACACACGTAACAGTCGTTGGAAGTACGCGAAGCATCGTGGTTGAGGAATACGCCTTTGCCACCACGCCTCGGCCAGGGCTTGAGCTCGACGGTGTGCAGGTTCTTCACATAGAAGGAGCTGATGATGTCGAGACCCTCGTCGCGCACCCAGCGCGTGTAGGGCGTCTCCTTCTCGGTCGCGAACTTTTTTGCGAAGTCTTCCGAAACGGTGGCGTTCTTCATTCGTGGTTGTAATTCGTCTCGTTGTTGCGCGGCTGGTAGCCCTCGCCGGCCGGGCAGGCGGCTTCCTTCGGCCGCGGGATCACGCTCTGCTGGAATAGCATGTTCATGAAAATGATGAGCGGCTTCGGCTTCATGACAAGCGCGCGAGCGGGCTTCTCGGTGCTCGCGTTGAAATGCTGATGCACGCAGTTCATGTGGACGATGGCGACGTCGCCCGCCTTCCAGTCGTAGCGCACGCCGTCATGCACCTCGTAGCCAGTGCCGTCGAGGATGTAGAACGCGGCCTCGTTTACGTGGCCGTGCTTCTGGGTCCGACCGCCCGGCGCATATTCCTCGAGGTGGACGTGCAGCGTCTGCGCAAGTCCGTCGACTGGCTCGATGAAGTGCTTGGAGAATGACTGCGGCCCATCGTTGAAGGTGAGCTCGCGCCCCTTGATCACCCGCGGCAGCGAGCGCAGGCGCTTCAGCTCGTCCTTGAGGCTGTACTGGCCCTGGATGCCGCGTACGAAGACGCGGTCCTTCTTGCTGCTGTAGTGGCTTTCTTTGCCCATGGTTACCTTGGTTTCAGGAACAGCTCTTCATAGAGCTTGTTCCATTTATCCTGCCCGTCGAGAATCACCTGCGGGTCGACGACCATCAGCGGTATTTTATTCAGCGCCGTCTCCGTTTTCTTGCTGGTGGTGACGAAATCGCGCTTGGCGAGGATCTTCTGGCCCTCCTCGCTGATCTCGAAGTCCAGCCAGAGCGCCGCCGCGTTTGGGTGTGGCGCCTTCTTCATCGCAGCCACCCCGTTCGGCCGCGAGACCGCTTTGCCGATGGCGAACCACTCGATCGGCGCGCCTTGGTTCTTTAGCTGCTCGGCCTTGTAGTTGTAGACCGTCAACGCGAGCGGGACCTCGCCCGAGACCACCAGCTGGGTGAGCAGCGTATGCCCCTTGCGCACCGAGATGCCGTTCTTCTTCACGACGTCGCGGAAGAGCTGTATGCCCTTCTGCTCGCCGATCTGCAAAAGCACGCCGGCAAGCCACTCGCTGTCGTCGGCCTCGATGCCGAGCCGCCCTTTCCAGCGCGGCTGGAGCAGGTCTTCCCACGACTTCGGCAGCTCCTCTTTCTTCACCGACTTGGTGTTGTAGGCAAGCGTAAAGACGTTCATGCGCGTGCCGACCCACTCGCCGTGCGGCCGCAGCGCCACCGGATTGATGTCGCGCAGGTGGGGCGAGTCAATTTTCTGCAATAGCCCCTCGCGGTGCGCGGTTTCGAGCTCAGGCCCGTTCGTCTCCAAGATATCGACGGCATAGCGGCCGCCGCGCGCCTCCGTCACCGCGCGTTGCAGCACCTTCTCGGAGCTCGAGCGCCAGATGGTCACCTTCACGCCGTATTTCTGCTCGAAGACCTTCGTGAGGGCGGCCATGTCGTCCTGCTGGTAGGAGCTGTACATCACCATCTCGCCCTCTTTCTTCGCGGCGGCGATGGTGGCTGGAGACTGAGCCAGCGCGCTCATCGTCCACAACAGTGCAAAAGCGATAAAGAGCGTCCTGGTCACGGTCTTGGTTAGGGCTTGGCCTTTGCGGATAGTTCCGACTGAAAAGAGAACGGGCGCCCGAAGGCGCCCGCTCAGATTACTCCCTGCTCTCGCTAGAACGAATAGCTGATGCCGAGCGCGAATTGATCGATGTCGGTACCGATGTTCGGCGCTACCGGCGCGCTGTTGTTGTAGGCCGCTGACACACCGTTGTCGAGGTGCGCATAGATCGCGTACACGAACGTCTGGCGGTCAAAGCGGTAGCGCGTGCCCAGCGTCCACAGCTTCGATTGCAGCCCCGCTGCGCTGCAGGTCGAGGTGTTGCCGGCAAGGGTGGCGAAGCTGCAGGTGCCTTCGCCGGCGACGACGTATTGGCCAGCGAAGCGCCACGGCCCGGTGCCGAACTCGGCGCCGATTGCCATGTTGGTATGCTCGTACTTCGCCATCTTGACCGGGCTCGCGGCAGTCAGGACCTGGTTGGTCTCCTCGTACTCGAGCTTCGCGATGTCGAACGTGAGGCGCACCTGGCGCAGTCGGAACTCGGCGCTCAAACGCGTCGCGGTGTCTGTCGAACGTGCAGCCGCGCTGCCGTTGTTCCTCAGGTTGGCGTTGGCGATGCTGTTCGACATCCCGAAGAAGTCATAGTGCTTTTCCTGGTGCACCGAGACGTAGTACCGCTCGCTGTCGTACTTGATGCCGTACGACCAGAGGGCCGCATTGCGCGAGTTGGTCTTCGCCTCGTCCGGGCCGTACATGATGCCGGCCGTGATGCCTGAGAAGGTGGGCGTCTCGTACATGATCGAGTTGGTGCGCCGCTCGTGGAAGCGGGCTTGGCTGCTCGATCCGGTGACCCCTTGCGAGAGCACGTTGCTCGCCGAGGTGAAGTTGCCGCTCGAGATGCCGAACATCTGGAACGTATCGCCGTAGCTCTTGTAGACCGTGTCCATGTTGCCCAAGCGCACGGTGCCCATGCTCGGGCCGGTCAGGCCGACGAAGGAGTCGCGCGAGGCCCAGGTGCCTGTGCCGACATCGAAGTTCGTCTGGGTCTCCAACTGCCAGATCGCCTTCATGCCGCCCATCATGTTGCCGAGACCGCGCTCGCCGCGGAACCCGATGTAGGAGTTCCCCACGTTAACGGTCTGGCGCGCCAATGGCTCCTCGATGGTCGGTCCAGCGGGAATGGTGTTCGTCAGCGGTGAGGCTGCGGTACCAATGCCGCCGCCCTGGTAAGTCGCCACCGCGGTGCCCGGCTGCGTTGAGTTGGCGTAGCTCGCCCATCCGAACTGCGGATAGAGCTTGCCGTAGATCTGCAGCGTGCCGATTTGCTCGTTACCGAAAGTGATCTGCGCGTGCGCCGCTGGAGCAGCAAACAGGGCGCCGACTGCAACGGCGAGTGCTTTGCGATTCATCTTTCCTCCCCCGAAGAAAATGTTCCGCTATTGCGAACGTTTGTCTTACAAACGGAACAACGCGCTAGACGCTACGGGCCTTGCAGCAGACTGTCAAGCGAACGTCGCGCCTTTGCAACGTCAGCGGCGCCTATTTCCCGTATTGGTCGAGCTTGTAGCGCTTCGCCTTGAGCGTTCGGCAGATCTCGCGGGTCACTTCGCTCTGCGGCAGCTCGAGGCCGTGCTCGCGCGCCATCTCAGCGACGATTTCCATGTCGTCATCGGCCCAGGCCATCGTCTGCGTGCCCCACTTTTCCAACGCGTCGTTCGCGGCGCTCGAAATCTCGAGGGCCTTGCGCAGCCTGTCGACGTCGAGCCCGAAACGGCTTGCGAGGGCGAGCGCCTCATGATCGGCGACGAGACAGGCCCAGAGGATGAGGTTGTTCGCCGCCTTCGCGACCTGCGCGCTCCCCGCCGGACCGGTGTGCACGATATCGCTCGCAAAGGCCTCCAGCACCGGGCGTAGCCGCTCGACCGTGGGCGTCTCGCCACCGACGAAGCAAAGGAGCGTGCCCTCGTCCGCCGCGCGGCCGCCGCGGCACATCGTTGCGTCGACCACGGCGACATCCTTCGGCGCCGATGCAGCAAGCTGCTGCACGGTTTTCGGGTTTACGGTGCTCAGCACGGCGTGAATCGCGCCGCGCCTCGCCTTTGCCGCCAGTTGCGGAAACAGCTGGCGCAGCTCGTCGTCATAGCCCACGCACACGAGGACCACATCGCATTGAGCAGCAAGCGCCGCGTTGTCTGTCGCCCACCTGGCGCCACGCTCCTCGACCGCCTTTCTCTTCCCGGAATCGATGTCGTGTACCAACGTGTCGAAACCCTTGCGTGCGAGGTGTCCGATGATCGGCAGACCCATGCGTCCCGCGCCGATGACGCCGACCTTCATCGCTTCTGGGTAATCGTATCGATCAGCGCCGGCTGTCCGGCTTTCACGCGCTTGATGGCGCGCTTGAGCGCCGCCGCCACCGCGCCGGGCTTGTCGATCGGTCCCTCGGCGTACCAGCCCATCGCTTTGGCCATCGAAGCGAAGTCCGGCGCCGGGTGATCCATATCCATGCCGATGTGAGCGCGCTCGACCGGCGTGCCGCGCAGCTTGGCCATGCGGATCTGGTGCTCCCAATCGTTGTAGTACGCGCGGTTGTTGTACATCACGACGAGCAACGGAATGCGATGCTTCGCTGCCACCCAGAGAGCGCCGGCATCGAACATCAGGTCGCCGTCGGGCTGCAGATCAACCACCAGCCGCTTCTTGTCGCGATGTGCGAGTGCCACGCCGAGCGAGATGCCGATCTGCGTCGATGTACCGAGCGACTTCCCTGGATGGCGATAGGGCCTGTCGAAGTCCCACAGGATGCGCGTCCAGTCTTCCAGCGTATTGGCAGTCAGCACCCAGTCTTCGTTCTTGATCGCGTTCCATACCTCCGTCGCCAGCCTCGGCAGCGTGATGGGGCTCGCGTTCCAGTCATCTGCTGCTTCCTTCTGCCAGCTTTTGCGGGCTTTCTGGCCCAGCGCTTCCGCTGCCTTGCGGCGGCCAGCGGTGTTTTTGACTTTGCCTTTCAGCAACCGCGTGAGAGCGGGAATGGCCAGCGTGGTGTCGGCGATGATCCGGAGATCCGCATGTGCGAGGCGCTGATAGTCCATCGCCCAGCTCGAGATCTCGAGGTCGCCGAAGCCGATGTCGATCCACCTGCAGCTCGGCGGCACCACAGAGGTCACCTTCCGCGTGGTGCTGACGAGCTCGGTCGTCGCACGCTCCCAGTCCCGCACATCCAGCAAGAGTAGCGCGTCCGTATCGCGGAACACGTCCTTCACCATGCTCAGGTTGAGCGGATGCCGGTTGGGGAAGTTGAGCCGCGCGTTGACGTCCCAGACCGGCGCGCCCAGTGTCTCAGCGAGCTCGACGAGCGCGTCGAAGGCGCTCGGATCGCGTCCGGCGTATTCGGCAATGATCACCGGGCGCTTCGCAGCGAGAAGCATCTTCGCCGCGCGCCGCAGCGCTGCCGGGTCCGCCGCGAGCGGCGTGGGAACCTTCTGCGCCGTAGGCAGCGGCAACTGCACTTCGTGGTCGAGGGGTTGCTCCTGGAGCCACGCGTCGTAGCACATGTAGATCGGTCCGCGCGGCTCCGTCATCATCACGCCATAGGCGCGCGCGAAGGATTCCGGCACCCCATCGATCACCGTCGGCTGGTAATCCCACTTCGTATAAGCCCGCACCGCTTCACCCTGTACGAGCGCCGTGTGAATCCAGTCGATTCGCGGCCGGCGCTTGGTCTCGTCCATCGGACCGGTGGCGCCGACTATGAACACCGGCGCACGATCCGAATACGCGTAGTAGATCGCCATGTTGGCGTGCAAGAGGCCGACGAGGTTGTGCAGGATCGCAACCATCGGCTTGCCGCTCGCTTTCGCATAGCCGTGCGCGATCTGCACTGCGGTCTCCTCGTGCTGGCACAGCATGAGGTACGGCCGGTTGCGGCCGTAGTTGACGATCGAGTCGTGCAGTCCGCGGTAGGACGCACCGGGATTCATCGATGCGTACGGCAGCTTGTAGGCGTGGAGCATGTCCACGATGACGTCCGAGGCCCAGCGGTTCTTCTTTATGGTTTTAGCGCGACGCATTTTTCAGGGTCGATGCTCACGAAGACCTTTTCGCCGGACTTGATGCGGAGCGATGGGTGCACGCGCGACTGCAGCCGCCGCTCACCGATAGCGATTTGCCAGTCGGCGGACTCGCCTAGAAACACCTTCTGGTCGATGCTGCCCTCGAGCACGTTGTCGCCCGGAGGGCGCGATTCGCTGAGATGGATGTCCTCCGGCCGCACCGAAAGCACGACCTTGTCCGCCGCCTTGAGCGGCTCATGGGCAAAGGCCTTGAGGTCTCCCAATTCGCAGCGCACGCGATAGAAGCCGTCCGCGCCGTCCGCCCCGCTCACCGTCGCATCGAGGAAGTTGGTGCTGCCGATGAAGTCTGCGACGAACTGGTTGACCGGCCGCTCATAGATCTCGCGCGGGGCGCCGATCTGCTCGATCCGTCCACGGTTCATCACCGCGATCTGGTGCGAAAGTGCGAGCGCCTCGCTTTGGTCGTGCGTCACATAGACGGTCGTGATGCCGAGGTCGCGCTGAAGGCGCTTCAGCTCGAAGCGCATGCGCTCGCGCAGCTTCGCGTCCAGGTTTGACAGCGGTTCGTCCAGTAGCAGGAGCTGCGGCTCCATGACCAGCGCCCTTGCAAGCGCGAGGCGCTGCTGCTGGCCGCCCGAGAGCTTGGTTGCCTCGCGCTGCGCCATGTCCTGCAGGTCGACCGTCTTCAGCACCCGCGTCACGCGCTCCTCCAGCTCGGCGCGCGAGAAACTCTTGCGGCCGACGCGTAGCGGGAACGCCGCGTTTTCGAAAACGGTCATGTGCGGCCAGATGGCATAGGATTGGAACACCATCCCGAAATTGCGCTTGTTGGGCGCGACAAAAATGCCTTTTGCCGAGGAATAGACGAGACGGCCATCG
>JAFARH010000360.1 GCA_019245555.1 Betaproteobacteria bacterium | reverse complement strand
CTCCGACGTCCGCCGGGCCGCGAAGCTTACCCGGGTGACGTGTTCTATCTGCACTAGCGTCTGCTCGAACGTGCTGCTCGCGTCTCGGAAGAGTACGTCGAGAAGTTCACGAACGGCGAAGTCAAGGGCAAGAGCGGTTCGCTGACGGCGCTGCCGGTCATTGAAACGCAAGCTGGCGACGTGACCGCATTCGTTCCGACGAACGTGATCTCGATTACCGACGGTCAGATCTTTTTGGAGACCGACCTCTTCAACGCGGGCATCCGCCCGGCCATTAACGCAGGCATCTCGGTGTCGCGAGTAGGTGGGGCGGCGCAGACCAAGGTCATGAAGCGGCGCGATACCGGCGGTGGTGTTCGCCTCGCGCTCGCCCAGTACCGCGAGCTGGCGGCATTCGCCCAGTTCGCGAGCGACTTGGATGAAGCCACCCGCAAGCAGCTCGAGCGCGGCCGCATGGTGACCGAGCTCATGAAGCAGCCGCAGTACCAGCCGCTGCAAGTGTGGGAGATGGCGCTCACGCTCTTCGCGGTGAACAACGGCTACTTCGACGCGGTCGACGTGAAGAAGGCGCTCGGCGCCGAGAAGTCGATGCGCGACTACATCAAGAGCAAGTACGCCTCGCTCGTGAAGACGATGGAGGACAAGAAGGACCTCTCCGCGGACGACGAGAAGGCGCTGAAGGCTGCCATCGAGGACTGGAAGAAGAACGGATCGTTCTAAGCGATGCCCGGCACCAAAGAAATACGGATGAAGATCCGGAGTGTGCAGAACACCCGGAAAATCACCAAGGCGATGGAGATGGTCGCCGCCTCAAAGATGCGCAAGGCGCAGGAGCGCATGCGCCATGCGCGTCCGTATGGCGAGAAGATCCGCAACGTTGCCGCGCACATCTCGCACGCGAATCCCGAGTACCGGCATCCGTTTCTCGTCGACCGTGATGCGGTCAAGCGAGTCGGCATCATCGTTATCACGACCGACAAGGGCCTCTGCGGTGCCCTGAATACCAACCTTCTCCGAATGGTTCTCGCTCAATACAAGGAGTGGCAGGGCAAGGGCGAGCAGATCGACGTCTGCGCGATCGGCAACAAGGGCCTCGGCTTCATGCAGCGCCTTGGCGCCAACATCGTCTCGCAGGTCGTTCAGCTCGGCGACCGCCCGCAGATGGAGAAGCTAATCGGTGCGGTCAAGGTGATGCTCGACGCCTACGCGGCGAACAAAATCGATCGTCTGATGCTCGGCTATACCCGCTTCATCAACACGATGAAGCAGGAGCCGGTGGTCGAGCAGCTGCTTCCCCTCTCCGGCGAAAAGCTCGGCGCGCCGGAGACGGTCTGGGACTACATCTACGAGCCCGAGGCACGCGCGGTGCTCGACCAGGTCATGTTGCGCTACATCGAGGCGCTGATCTACCAAGCGGTGTCCGAGAACATGGCGTCCGAGCAATCGGCGCGCATGGTGGCGATGAAGGCGGCCTCCGACAACGCACGCAACCTTATCGATGAGCTGACGCTCATCTACAACAAGAACCGGCAGGCAGGCATTACCAAGGAATTGTCTGAAATCGTCGGCGGCGCAGCCGCCGTATAGGGATACCCATGGCACAAGCACAAGGCACCATCGTTCAATCCATCGGCGCGGTGATCGACATCGAGTTCCCCCGCGAGCAGATGCCGAAGGTCTACGACGCGCTGATCCTCGAAGAGAGCGGCGACAACACGCTCGTCGAGAAAGGCCTCACATTCGAAGTCGAGCAGCAGCTCGGCGACGGCGTCGTGCGGTGCATTGCGCTTGGCTCCTCCGACGGTCTGCGCCGCGGCATGACGGTGAAGGCCACGGGCCAGCCGATTTCGGTACCCGTAGGCAAGGGCACGCTGGGTCGCATCATGGACGTGCTGGGCCGGCCGATCGACGAGCAGGGCGCGATCAAGTCGGACGCCAAGCGCTCGATCCACCAGATTGCGCCGAAGTTCGACGAGCTGTCGCCATCGGTTGAGCTTCTCGAGACGGGCATCAAGGTTATCGACCTGATCTGTCCGTTCGCAAAGGGCGGAAAGATCGGCCTGTTCGGCGGCGCCGGCGTGGGCAAGACGGTGACGATGCTCGAGCTCATCAACAACATTGCCACGAAGCACGGCGGCCAGTCGGTGTTCGCTGGAGTTGGCGAGCGCACTCGTGAGGGCAACGACTTCTACCACGAGATGATCGAGGCGGAAGTGATCAAGAAGGACAACCTAGTCGAGTCCAAGGTCTCGATGGTGTTCGGCCAGATGAACGAACCGCCGGGCAACCGCCTGCGCGTCGGACTAACCGGCCTCACGATGGCCGAAGCCTTCCGCGACGAAGGGCGCGACATCCTGCTCTTCATCGACAACATCTACCGCTTCACCCTGGCCGGCACGGAAGTGTCCGCGTTGCTCGGCCGCATGCCCTCAGCCGTGGGCTACCAGCCGACGCTCGCAGAGGAAATGGGCCGGCTGCAGGAGCGCATCACGTCGACGAAGACCGGCTCGATTACCTCAATCCAGGCCGTGTACGTGCCTGCCGACGACCTGACGGATCCTTCGCCGGCGACGACCTTCGGCCACCTCGACGCGACGATCGTGCTCTCACGCGATATCGCGGCGCTCGGTATTTATCCGGCGGTTGATCCGCTCGACTCGACGTCGCGCCAGGTCGACCCGAACACCATCGGCGACGAGCACTACTCGACGACCCGTGCAGTGCAGGCCACGCTCCAGCGCTACAAGGAACTGCGCGACATCATCGCGATTCTCGGCATGGACGAGCTCTCGCCGGAAGACAAGCTGGCCGTGGCCCGCGCGCGCAAGATTCAGCGTTTCCTGTCGCAGCCGTTCACCGTGGCGCAGAACTTCACCGGCACCCCGGGCAAATATGTGGCGCTCGCCGAGACGATCAAGGGCTTCAAGATGATCGTGAGCGGCGAATGCGACGCGCTGCCAGAGCAGGCGTTCTACATGGTCGGGCCGATCGAAGAAGCCTTCGAGAAAGCCAAGGCCCTCAAGTAAATGGCCGCAGCGACCATCCACGTCGATGTGGTGAGCGCCGAGGAGTCAATCTTCTCGGGCGAGGCCGAGTTCGTCGTTCTGCCCGGAGAGGGAGGCGAGCTCGGCATCTATCCGCGTCACACGCCGCTCATCACGCGCATAAAGCCTGGTGCGGTGCGCATTACGCCTGCCGGTGGCGGCGACGAGCAGCTCATCTTCGTCGCAGGTGGCATCCTCGAAGTACAACCGAAGGTCATCACGGTGCTCGCCGATACCGCGATTCGCGGCGCCGATCTCGACGAGGCAAAAGCGAGCGAAGCGCTGAAACGCGCCGAGGAAACACGCCGCACCGCGACCGATAAAGCTGAGATCGCCACCGTCGAAGGCGAGCTCGCCATGCTTGCCGCGCAGCTCGCCGCGATCCGCAGGCTCCGCAAAAAATAAAGCCGCACAGCGGCTTAGCCGCGCCTGTCGCGATAACGCGACTGGGAAATTTCTCCTGTCGTCTCGCGGCAATAGTCCGCCAAGACCACTGCCGGTGCGCAATGTCTCGGGCCGGGCTTTGGAACAATCTGAGTCATCCAAAGCAGGAGACGGCATGAAACATATTCTCGATTCCGACTTCCACTATCGTCCGAGCTTCGATACGGACGTGAAGAAGACGTTTGAGAAGATTCGCCGCCAGCAGATGCAGGCGAAAGAGCAGCAAGCCAAGGCGAAGGCGCATCCTGAAGTGACGGTGAAAGTCCTCAAGCTCGACCAGCTGAAGAAGGCGAGCGGCGGCTAAAGCACAGCGTCCTACCTCCGGGCACTATCGGATATAGTGCCCCGCGGGGTGGTCTACGACCTGCTGGTCATCGGTGGTGGCATCAACGGCGCTGGCATCGCGCGCGACGCGGTGGGCCGCGGGCTGTCGACTCTGCTCGTCGAGCGGCACGATCTCGCAGGCGCCACGTCCTCCTCGTCCTCGAAGCTGATTCACGGCGGGCTTCGCTACCTAGAGCACTACGAATTCAAGCTGGTGCACGAGGCGCTCGCCGAGCGCGAGATCCTCTTGCGCACGGCTGGGCATCTAGTGTGGCCGGCGCGCTTCATCATGCCGCACGTTCCGCAGCTGCGGCCGCGCTGGATGATCCGCATTGGTCTCTTTCTCTACGACCATTTGGCGCGCCGGTCGCTGTTGCCCGGGTCGCACGCTGTTCGCCTGGATTCACCCCCGTACTCGTCCGGGTTGAAGCCCGATTTCAAGCATGGCTTCATCTATTCGGATTGCCGTGT
>JAFARH010000241.1 GCA_019245555.1 Betaproteobacteria bacterium | reverse complement strand
CGCGCTCGCGAACAAAGGAATTCCCAAG
This sequence comes from Betaproteobacteria bacterium, assembly GCA_019245555.1. Lineage (GTDB taxonomy): Bacteria > Pseudomonadota > Gammaproteobacteria > Burkholderiales > SG8-39 > SCGC-AG-212-J23. The sequence goes on along the minus strand of JAFARH010000241.1, from coordinate 2,408 downwards.
AACAATGACGCGCCAGGTAGTGCTGGACACTGAAACCACCGGCCTCAACGCCAAGCTCGGCGACCGCATCATCGAAATCGGCTGCATCGAAATCCTCTCCCGGCGGGTCGCGGAGCGCCACTTCCATACCTACTTGAACCCCGAGCGTGACGTCGACCTGGGTGCGACTCGCGTCCACGGCCTGACGCTCGAGGATCTCCGCCAGAAGCCGAAGTTCGCCCAGGTGGCGAAGGAATTCCTCGACTACATCTCCGGCGCCGAGGTCTTCATCCACAACGCCGAATTCGACGTCGAGTTCCTGGACTTGGAGCTCGGCCGCTGCGGCCTGGGTAAGCTCGCCGACTACGTCGCCAAGGTGAACGACACGCTCGCCTTCGCGCGCGAGCTGCACCCGGGGAAGAAGAACACGCTCGATGCGCTCTGCGAGCGGTACTTCGTGAACAACGCGCACCGCACCCTGCACGGCGCGCTGCTGGACGCTCACCTCCTGGCGGAGGTCTACCTCGCCATGACCCGCGGCCAGGAGAGCCTGATGATGGAGCTCGAGGCGCCTGCCCAAGCGGCGGCTGCAGCGGCGCTCAAGGCAATCGACCTATCGAATCTGATCGTCCTACCGGCATTGCCCGACGAGGCCGCCCTGCACGAGCAATACCTCGACGCCATGGAGAAGGAAACCAAAGGCAAGAGCCTTTGGCGCAAGCTGGCCGCTTAACTCGGGTTGGAGGGCAAATAATTACGGTCCTGACCCCGAATTAGTTTGAGTAGCGAGCGTTGCGCGGCATCCATTCGGCGCCGACCATCTCGCGACGCGCCGCCGGCAGGTTGATCTCGTAGTTGATGAGGTAGACCGGCGCGTCGGCGGCGTATTCCTCGACGTGCTTCGGCTCGACCGCGTGGTGGAACACACGCTCGAGCTTGGGCGAGCGATTGGCAGTGGACTTCACGAAGAGCTCGAACGAATAGCGGCCCGGCTTGAGGCTCAGGCCCGGGGCCGCCTTCTTCTCGGCCAGGTCGAAGAGCACAAACTTCGAGAGCGCGCGCTTTCCCTCCAGCGGGAAGGCGGTGAAAGGCTCGATCGCGGTTTCGTCCAGCCGCCGCTTTGCCTGGATGAAGCGCTGCATGTCGACCTCCGCGACCGGAGAGAGGAGCACTGAGCGCTCGATGTTGCCGTCGATAGTAAGGCGCAATGCCACCCATTCGATCACGCCGTCGACCGATCCGGCGTTCACGAACTGCAATGGCAACAGGAGCTTGACGTCCCGGCCGGCGCGGCTCGGCCGCGGCACGATGACGTCCCCGGCGATGATCTCCGGCGCGAATTCGAGGAGCTGCAGGCGGATGGCGCACATCACCGCGACGGCGAGGCCACCGATGGCGAGGCCCGGCGCGAGCCAGCTCGGCAGCGGCCCGAAGTCCGCGAGGGCGATGGCGACGAGGAGCGAAAGCACGATGAGGCCGATCGCATCCCGCGTGGTCCGGCGCAGAGCGGACTTGCTGAAGAACGCGCTGAAAGCGCGCAGCGAGGTAGTGGCGTCCATGACCCACATTCCAGCGCGCGGGGTATGACTCAGCCACCGGGGCCCATACCCGTACCCCGCTATACTTGGCCCATGGCAGCAGCGATTTTTGATCACAATCTAGAAAAGAATCCTGCCAATTACGCCCCGCTGACCCCGCTTTCGTTCCTCGAGCGCGCGGCGTACGTCTATCCGCAGCGCACCTCCGTGATCCACGGAGCCGAGCGCTACACCTGGAAGCAGACCTACGAGCGGGCGCGGCGCCTCGGCTCGGCGCTCGCGAAGCGCGGCATCGGCGTCGGGCAGACCGTGGCGGCGATGCTGCCCAACACGCCGCCGATGTACGAGGCTCACTTCGGCATCGCAATGACCGGCGCGGTGCTGAATACCCTCAACACGCGGCTCGATGCCGAGGCGATCGCCTTCATGCTAGACCACGGCGAGGCGCGCGTTCTCCTCACCGACAAGGAGTTCTCCCCGACGATCGAGGGCGCGCTGAAGCTCACCCAGCGCAAGATCACTGTCGTCGACGCCGAGGATGTGCAGTTCAGCGGCGGCAAGCGCCTCGGCGAGCTCACATATGAGCAGTTACTGGCGGAGGGAGACCCGAACTTCTCCTGGCGCTGGCCGGCGGACGAATGGGAAGCGATCTCGCTCAACTACACGTCTGGCACCACCGGCAACCCGAAGGGCGTGGTCTATCATCATCGCGGCGCCTACCTGAATGGCGTCGGCAACATCCTCGTCTGGGGCATGCCGAACCACGCGGTGTATCTCTGGACGCTGCCGATGTTCCACTGCAATGGCTGGTGCTTCCCCTGGACGATGGCCGCAAACGCCGGCACGAACGTCTGCCTGCGCAAGGTCGAGGCCGCCGCGATCTTCAAGCTG
>JAFARH010000221.1 GCA_019245555.1 Betaproteobacteria bacterium | reverse complement strand
TGCATCGCCGCGCCGAGTCTGGTGTCGCCTCGCACTGGCTTTACAAGGACGAGACCGACAAGCTCTCCGAGCTGCAGAAGCAGACGCACCGCTGGCTGCAATCGCTCCTCGAGATCCAGAACCAGTCGGGCGACCCGCAGGAATTCCTGGAGCATGTGAAGGTCGACCTTTTCCCCGACGAGGTCTACGTCTTCACCCCGAAGGGACGCATCCTCTCGCTACCTCGCGGTGCGACGACGGTCGACTTCGCCTATGCCGTGCACACCGACATCGGCAACCGCTGCGTGGCGGCAAAGATCAATAGCGAACTGGTACCGCTGCGCCAGGAGCTGCGCAATGGCGACCGCGTCGAGATCATCACCGCGAGCCATGCCAAGCCCAATCCGGGCTGGCTGCAGTACGTGCGCACCGGCAAGGCACGCTCCAACATCCGGCATTTCCTGAAGACGATGCAGTACGAGGAGTCCGCGAGTCTCGGCGAACGGCTGCTCGACCAGGCATTGCGTGCCCTGAGGGGCACGATCGCCGAGATCGACGAACCGAGCTGGGAGCGCGTCGTGCGCGAAGGCGGTGCGCGCTCGAAGGAAGAGCTCCTCGCCGACATCGGTCTCGGCAAGCGCTTGCCTGCCGTCGTGGCGCGGCGCCTGATGAAGGGCGCTGAGCCGAAGGAAGAAGGCAAGGCCTCGGTGACGATCCGCGGCACCGAAGGCATGGCCGTACAGCTCGCGAGCTGCTGCCGGCCGATTCCCGGCGACGCGATCGTCGGCTCGATCAAGAAAGGCCAGGGCCTCGTCGTGCACCAATCCGATTGCCCGAGCATCGTGCGCTCGCGCAAGAACGAGCCCGACCAGTGGCTCGACGTCGAATGGGATCCGCGCACCAATCGTCTGTTCCAGGCCGCGGTGCACGTGATGGTCGAGAACCAGCGCGGCGTCCTCGCGCGCGTGGCATCTCAGATCGCCGAAGCCGGCTCCAACATCGATTCGATCACCACCGAGGAGGATCGCGGCCTCTTCACCACCATGCACATGGTGCTCGAGGTCGCGAATCGCCAGCATCTCGCGCGGGTCATGCGGGCGCTCCGCCGCCTGCCGGACGTGAAGAAGATCACCCGCGCCAAGGAATAGTCCGCCTCCCCAATCTCTGGGATTGGTTTCAGTGCTCCCGATGAGTAGCTTGCGATCGCTGCTCACTAAAAGGGAGAACCAACATGAAATTCGCGCCAAGAACGCTCGCGGCGGCCGTGGTCATGGCCCTCGCCGGCTGCGCCTCGATCATGGGGCAGGCGAACCAGCAAGTGCCGATCCAGAGCACGCCGACCGACGCCCGCGTCACCATCACCGACGAGAAGGGCATCACCGTCTTCAAGGGGACGACACCGACGTCGGTCTCGCTGCAAAAAGGCACCGGCAGCTACTGGGGCGGCAAGGACTACATCGTCACCATCTCCAAGCCGGGCTTCGGCACGCAGACCATCCCGGTGCGCACGAGCCCGAACGGCTGGTACATCGCCGGCAACCTGGTCTTCGGCGGCCTCCTCGGCTGGTTCGTGATCGACCCGTGGAGCGGCAACATGTGGAGCCTCTCGCCGGATGTGGTCGCGCCGTCGCTACAGGCAGGCGCCGAGTCACCGCTGCCGACATCGCACAACAACACGTCGCCGGATCGCATCCGCATCATGCTGCTCGAGGACGTGCCGCAGGACCTTCGCGCCAAGATGACGCGGATCAACCGGCCGAGCTAGCGCAGCTGGATCGTCAGCAGGAACTCGCCGCGCACCACGTTGAGCGCGAGTCGGCCCTGGGCGCGCAACGCCTTGGCGAGCTCCTGGGTCGTCGTGATGCGACGCTGGTTCACGCCGATGATGAGGTCGCCGGTACGTAGTCCATGGTTGAACGCCGGCGAGCCGGTCTCGAGTGTCGCCACGAGGATCGCACGATTGTTCCCCGGCAGGCCGCGCCGCTGCACGTCGGCAAGCGCGGCGCCGTTCAACTCCGCGATTGGCTGGCCAGCCGCAGCTTGCTGCTCGATTTCGCCAATTTGGGCTTTTAAGATCGGCGTCTCCTTGCCGCGTTGAACCTTCAGCTCCACGGTGTCGCCAACCGGCACGACCGCCAGTCGCGCACGCAGCTCTGCAGGGCCGCGCACGGGATGCCCGTTCAGAGCGGTTACGACGTCGCCCTTCTTGAGACCTGCCGTGGCCGCCGGCGAGTTGGGTTCGACCTCGGCGATGAGGGCGCCCTCCGTGCCGCCAACCGAAGGCGCCATGGCGATGCCAAGGCGCCCGCGCTTCACCTCGCCGAAACGGATGAGCTGGTCCATCACCGCGCTCGCCAGCACCGAAGGCACGGCGAATCCGATGCCGACGTTCGCCGGACCAATGATCGCGGTGTTGATGCCGATGAGCTCGCCTTTAAGGTTGACGAGCGCGCCACCCGAGTTGCCCGGGTTGATGGAAGCGTCGGTCTGGATAAAGTGCTCGTAGCCCTCGACGTTCAGTCCGCGTCCGAGCGCGGATACGATGCCGGAAGTCGCGGTCTGCCCAAGGCCGAACGGGTTGCCGATTGCCACAACGAAATCACCGACCTGGAGTTCATCGGAATCGCCAAATTTGACGTCGACTAGGTTCCGGGGCTCCACTTTCACGACAGCGATATCCGTCCCGGGATCGGAACCCACGAGCTTCGCTGGCAGTTCGCGGTTGTCGCGCAGGGTAACCTTGATTTCGCGCGCGTCTTTCACCACGTGGGCATTGGTGATGACGTATCCATTCTTTGCGTCGACGATGACTCCGGAGCCGGCCGCTATCTGCGGCTGCGCCTGCTGCGGCAACCCGAAGAAGCGTCGGAAGAACGGATCGCGCAGCATCGGGTTCTGGTCCTCCGGGCTTCTCTGGAGCACGGCGATATTCACCACCGCCGGTGTGACCTTCTCGAGGATCGGCGCGAGCGTCGGCAAACCGTCGCGTGTCGGCAGCCCGGCGGGCTGCGCCTGCGCGCAGGTCATCACGAGAGCGAGGAGCAGCGCGCGGATCATTCGTCGGACTCGGCTTTGTCGCCATGACGCTGGACTTCGGTGTTCATGCCGATGTCCTTGCGGCGGCGCTTGATGAGCTCTTCGCCCGTCTTGAAGTAGTCGCCCTCTACCGCGCGCTGCGCGGCCTGGTCGAGCTCGGCCGGCCAGTCTCCGAGGCTATAGCCGAACCAGGGCGCTTCCGGCTTGAGCGGCGGCAGGCCAAGCCCTTGCCAGATCTCGCGCGCCTTTTCCATGTACTCGCGCTTCGGCAGCGAGATCGGCGGGAAGTCCTCTTTCATCGTCGCATCGATCAGCACCGACGCGTCTTCGCCGTTATTGCGCTGGCTGCGCGGTCCGTGGCCCTGGTCGCGATGCGGCAGGATCTGCAGGTCGAGCGCCGGATTCGCGCGATACGACATCGCCCAGAGCAGCGCATCGGCATTGTCGGGATCGATGTCCTCATTCACCGCAATGATGTACTTGCCGGCGGCGCGGTTCCACGCCGCCGCGCCATAGAGCGCGCGCCAGACTTCGGTGCGCGGCGTGTTCCGGTCCATGACGACCACGACCACCTTGCGCAAGTTAGTGAGCGGCTCGTGCATCGACACGCGCTTCACGCCCTGGATACCGAGCGCCTGGCGCAGGTGCTGCGTATAGAGCGGCTCCAGTGCCACGCGCTTGATGAGACTCGACTCGCTCGGCGTGACCTGGGAAATGATCGACGTGAGGATCGCGTCCTTCCGGCGCGTGATGCAGGTCACATCCATGAATGCGTTGTACTCCTGCAGATTCACGTGGCCGTGCGACTCACCGAACGGCGCCTCGGGCTCGAGATACTCGGTGTCGATCCATCCCTCGACCACGATCTCCGACTCGGCGGGAACCAGCAGGTCGACGGTCTTCGCCTTCACCACGTTGATCGGTGCACCGACCAGGCCTCCGGCGACGTGCAGCTCGTCGAGCGTCTCTGGCACCTTCTGCGCGGAAGTGAACGCCACACAGGGTGGTGCGCCAAGCACCACTGCGGCGGCGAGCTTCTGTCCTTTCTTCTTCGCCTTCTGCCAGTGCGTATAGATACCCGGCCGCAGCTCGAGCGATGGGTTCATGCCCAACCGCTTCGGCGCCTTCACCTGCCCGCGGTAAATCCCCATGTTCTGCGCGCCGGTCTCGGGATCCTTGGTGATGTACTGCGAGAGCGTAGTGAACGGCGCGATATCCCAGCCCGGCGTGGAGATCGGGATGGGCAAGCCGTCGAGACCCTTCACTTCCATCTCCTGGCAAGGCGCGTCCTTCACCACGCGCGGCGCGACTGGCTGCGCGATGGCGCGGGTCCAGACTTCGTTGATCTTCTCGAGCGGGCAGTTCATGCCGATGCGATAAATCTCGCGGCTCGCAGCAAGCGCGCCGACCACTACAGGGATGTCGTACTTCCGGCCTTTGCTATCGGTAACGTTATTGAAGAGGAACGCCTTGCGATCTTTTTCGGCGATGCCACCGCGGAACTGCCAGCGCACCAACGGATGCATCTCCGTGTCCTTGTTGATCGCGCGGTCGACGCGCACGAGCAGGCCCGCGGCCTCCAGCTTCTTCAGATGCTCGTGCAGGTCCGTGTAATTTCGCTCAGCCATTAGTCCACCGTGATGTGGTACTGCTTGATGAGTCGGCCCCACTTCGCCTGTTCCGATCTTACGAGCTCGGTGAGTCCCTCCGGCGAGCCGCCGATGATCTCGCAGCTCTGGCCCTCGAGACGCTCGCGCGTTGCCGGGTCGGCCACCGCTTTCACCAGCGCGGCATGCAGGCGCTCCAGCACCGCTTTCGGTGTCGCCGCCGGCGCGAACATCGCAGTCCACGATTCCGACTCGAACCCGGGATAAGTCTCGGCGATCGTCGGCAGGTCGGGGTAGAACTTGGAGCGCTTCGGTGAGCTCACCGCGAGCGCGGTGAGCTTGCCGCTCTTCACGTGCTGCGCGATGGCGCCGCCGCCCTGGATCAGCATCACCTGCACCTGACCCGCGATCAAATCCTGCATGGCCGGGCCGCCGCCGCGATAGTGGATCGGCATCGTCTCGATGCCAGCCGTCTCTTTGAACAATTCATAAGCCAAGCGGCTCGACGACGCCGGCCCTGCCGAGCCGTAGTTGAGGCTCGGACCCTTCTCCTTCGCCAGGGCGACGAAGTCCTTCACCGTTTTCACACCGAGGCTCGGCTGCACGACGAGCACCTGCGGATAGCGGCAGAACTGCATCACCGGCGCGAAGTCGCGGATCGGATCCCACTTCAGTTCCTTATAGAGGAAGGGATTCACCGCGAACGTGTCGAACGTGACGAGCAGCGTCTGTCCATCCGGTGCGGCCTCCGCCACCTGCTGCGTG